>DASVUF010000096.1:0-17560 GCA_036387195.1 Pyrinomonadaceae bacterium
CCTTCGGCGCCCAAGCTTAACAGTAAAAGGACGACCGACGATAGACGACCGACGACGGACGGCGGGGCTTGCGTCGTCCGTCGTCTACCGCCCGTCGTCAATCGTCGGCCGTCTACCACCCGTCGTCTATCGTCCGTCGTCTATCGTCCGTCACACACTGTCGGTCGTCAGCGGTCATCGTCTTTCCAGCTTCACGGGCACGCCGCCGGCGCCGGGGCGGAGCGTGATGCGGGGCTGCGTCTCGACGCGGCGCCCGGGCACGAGGCGCACGCGCCAGCGGCGCGCGAGCGAGGCGAGGATGAGCACGGCCTCCGCCCACGCGAAGCCCTCGCCGACGCAGCGGCGCGGGCCGCCGCCGAAGGGGAAGTAGGCGAACTGCGGGCGCGCCGATTTGGCCTCGGGCGTCCAGCGCCCGGGGTCGAAGCGCTCGGGGTCGGGCCAGAAGCGTGGGTCGCGGTGGATGACGTACTGGCTGACGAGGACGAGCGCGCCGGCCGGGACGCGGTAGCCGGCGACCTCGTGGTCTACGAGCGCGAGCCGGCCGAGCGCCCACGCCGGCGGGTAGAGCCGCATCGCCTCCGACACGACCATCTCGGTGTAGCGCAGCGCCGGCGCGTCCTCGGGCTCGGGCGCGCGCCCGCCCGCGAGCACCGCGTCAAGCTCCTCGTGCAGCCGCGCCTCGGCCTCCGGGTTCTGCGCCAGCAGGTACCAGCACCACGTCAGCGCGTTCGCCGTCGTCTCGTGGCCGGCGAGGAAGATGGTCATCACCTCGTCGCGCAACTGCTCGTCGGTCATGCCCGTCCGGTCGCCCTCCTCGTCGACGGCGTGCAGCAGCGTCGAGAGCAGGTCGCCGCGGTCGGCGCCCGAGCGGCGGCGATCCTCGACGATGCGGTAGATGACGGCGTCGAGCCGCGCGCGCGCCCGCAGGAACCGCCGGCGCTGCGGGAGCGGGAGTTTTTCCAGCAGCTCCGAGAAGGGCAGCATCAGGTAGCCGAAGAGGTTCATCACGTCCGTGAGCGCCGCGCCCACCTCGTCGGCGTCCGACTCGACGTCGGCGTCGAAGAGCGTCTTGCCGACGACGGCCAGCGTGAGCCGCATCATCTCGTCGGCGACGTCCAACTCTTCGCCGTCGCGCCAGCGCGCCGAGGTCTTCTCGGCGTACTCGACCATGACGCGGGCGTAGGCGGCGACGCGCTGGCGGTGGAAGGCGGGCTGCGCCAGCCGGCGCTGGCGGCGGTGGAACTCGCCCTCGCTCGTCAGCAGCCCTTCGCCGAGCAGCCGCTTGGCGCGCTGGAGCGCGCGCCCCTTGCGGAACCGCGCGTTGTGCGTGACGAGCAGGTCGCGGACGTGCTCCGGGTGGCTGAGCAGGTAGACGGCCTGCGGCCCGCCCCAGAAGCGCGCCACGTCGCCGTGCTCGCGCGCCACGCGCGCGAGCAGCGCCAAAGGGTCGCGCTGGAACGCGTACATCTGCCCGAGCGGCCAGAACCTTCCCGGCCCCGGCACGACCTGCGCGGCTCGCGCGGCTGCCATCCTCCCCCTCCCCCTCCCGAGCTTCAAAAGCCCCGGCCCGGCTCGCACGGCGCCGGCGCTCCCCTTCATTTTCCGGCGCTCCCCTTCATTTTCGAGGCGCGCGGGAGCGCCCGTTTAAGGCTTCGTTTGCGACTCTGTTATTATAGTCCGTGTCCTGGCCGGGGCGCGCCTCACGGCGCAGATTCACGGCCCCCGGAATGCCCTCGCGGCGGAGTTAAAAGGCTTGTCACTGGAGTTCGCCATCGAATACCCGTGCGCGCTGCGCGCGCGCTACGACGAGGAGCACCTGCGCGCGTGGGGCCGCCTCGGGAGCCTGCACACGCGCCTGACGACCGGCGAGCACGTCGCGCCGTCGGAGGAGAAGGTGCGCTTCGTCGAGCGCGCCGCCGACGAGATAGAGCGCATGAAGGCCGAGACGACCATCTGCGCCCGCTGCCCGGCGCGGCTCCCGACGGAGGCGGCGGGCGAGGGCGAGCCGGTCGGCTGCCTGGGCCGCGTCACCTACCCCGTCGAGGGGCAGTTCGAGAAGTTCCTCGCCGACCGCGTCCAGCTCACGCTCGACACCGTGGACGAGCAGGACTGGCCGCGGCTGCTGAAGGTGCTGCTCGACAACGACTCGCCCTTCGACGGCGAGGGCACGAAGTCGCTGCGCGCCGTGACGACCTCGAACGGCCTGCGCTTCTTCGAGCTGCGGCTGCCCATCAAGCTGGCGCGGCAGGGCTCGCACCTGACGACCGACCACCTCTTCGACGCGCTCGCCGGCTTCACCTCCGAGGACGCGGCGCGCACGACCTACACGCGCGAGCTGCCGCTCTCGGCCGCCGCCGACTACTACGACTTCCTCGACCTCGTGCTGCGCCTCGACCTCTCCGAGGCCGAGCGCCAGCGCGTCCGCGTCCGCAGCCGCAACTACCAGCAGTTCCTGCGCCTCCTCGCCGCCCTCGAAGTCGCCGAATCGCTCCGCGCGCGCGTCCTGATGGACTAGGAAAAGCGCCGGGGACTGAGGGCCGAGGACCGAGCGGGAAGCAGCTTTCCCTCACTCGGTCCTCGGCCCTCAGTCCTCGGCGCCTTCGTTCTTATCCTCGTCCATCTGGCGGAGCGTGTCGAGGATGAGGTTGGTGTTGGAGAGCGCCTGGATGCGTACGGGGAATTCGCTGGCGGCCTTCTCCAGGTCGAACGAGCCGGCCGTCAGCTCGACGAGCAGGCGGAAGGCGAGCGTCCCCCTGGCGTCGCCGCACTCGGCGTCCACGATGCGGCCGTCGTTGAAGAACACGCGGCCGCGGCGGGCGGCGCCCTCGACGGAGAGCGCGCCCGTCAGGCGCGAGTTCTCGATGACCTGCACGGCGTCGAAGATGCTCACGGTCGAGAGGTCGCCGGCGAAGGTGACCGGGCGCGGCGCGGAGGGCGCGGGCGGCGGCGGGGCGGGCGCGGCGTGGTGCAGGTCGGGGCGGCGCGCGCGGCGGATGGCTTCGAGGCCGGGCGCGATGTTGATGCGCGGGTCTATGTGCTTGGCTTCGAGCAGGCGCTCGTGCGCCGACTCGAAGTTCTCGCGCGCGATGTAGAGGTTGACGAGGACGAGGCACTGGCGCGCCGCCTCGTCGCCCAGCCCGTGCGAGAAGGCGACCTCGCGCAGCTTCTCGCGCAGGACGACGGAGCGCGGCCAGTGCGCGATGGCCTCCTGGAGGCGCTCGACGGCGCGCTGCGGCGACTTGTACTTGACGAAGAGGTCGGCGTCGAGCAGCGCCGCCTCGACGCTCTCCTCAAGACTCTTCTTCGGCTTCTCGGGCTCGCTCATCGCTTAGACGGCAGGTCGCGCGCGCCCCACGCGCGCCGCGCGAGTTTATCACAGACGCCCGCCGCGCCATTGGAAGGCCCCGCGCGCGGCCACCATCCGGCGCGCCGCCGACACGATTTCGTGTGTGTGTCGCATGACGCACAGGCGAAATGCAGCGCCCCCCGCGTGTGCGCCGGCGCACACACCGCCCACATCCCTCAACCTGATTCTTAACCGCCCACCCCTAAATTAACTTTTTTGCGCCCGCGCGGGCTCTTCCGGCTCGCTTCCGCGCGCGACGCCGCCCCCGCGCGCGAAGCTGTTTCACGCGGGAAACGTGGCACGGCGCATGCTCTATGGGAGTCGTCCGATAGCCCCTTTTAAGTAACCCTCAGACGGTGGACGCTCCCGGCCGCGGGACGTTTTTCGAGACGGAAAGGGTTTTGCCGATGAGTATTTTGTCCGTGCATGAAGAGTTGTCGCTGGAGCTTCTGACGCCGACCGTGCGGCTGGTCAACGAGAGCTGGGCGGGGCACATCCGCCGCGTCTGCGCGGCCTGGCGCGTGGAGGACGCGGGCGAGTCGGACGGCGTGCGCGCGCTCGTCACGCGGCTGCGCCGGACGCGCCCCTCGACCTACGACCACTGCGTGCGCTCGGCGCGGCTCTCGCGCCGCGTGGGGCTCGCGCTCGGCTTCGACGCGACGCGTCTCCGGCAGCTCTCGCTGACGGCGATGATGCACGACATAGGCAAGGTGCTCGTCCCCGAGCGGATACTTTCGCGGCCGCGCAGGCCGACGCGCTTCGAGCGCTTCGTGCTGAACCTGCACCCGAACTTCGGCGCGGCGCTCGCCTCTTACTACGGGCTGACGGCCGAGCTGCGCATCCGCACGCAGCACCACCACGAGCGGTGGGACGGGCGCGGCTACCCGCACCGCCTCGGCGGCGAGGACATCCCTCTGATGGCGCGCATCGTCCAGGTGGCGGACACCTTCGACGCGATGGTCGAGCAGCGCGAATACAACTCGCCGCGCACGCTCTCGGACGCCGTCTCGGAGTTGCGCCGCGAGACGGGCAAACAGTTCGACCCGCACGTCGTCGAAGCGTTCCTCGACACTCTCCCGAAGGAGTGAGCCGGAGCCGTGAACCACTGGATGAAACGCCGCATAGAACGCTCGCGCGCGCGCTGCGAGAAGGCGGCGGCCAACAACAAGCCCGACAAAGACCGCGCGGCCGACAAGCAGCCCAAGCTGTCGGCCGCCCCGCCCGGCGCCGACGAAAAGGACGACTGACCAAACCGGCGCGGGACTCTTTTGGAGTCGGCGGTTCAATACTGGAGTCGGCAGTTCAATATTTGAACTCCCGGCTCCAACATCTCGAACGAGCCCTTTCGTCGCCCCCGCCGTCGAGACTCCTCCCGCCGCGCCCTCCGACGCCGAGGCAGACGGTCGCGCCTCTGCCCGAACCTGAGCCGGGCGGAAGCGACCCGGCGCGGGGGCGCCCTCTCAGAACTCCCGCAAGTCTCCAACGCTTAATTCTCCGGCGCTTCCGCCCGGCGTCGAGTAAAAATTTCCTCACACGTCTCCGTGTAGCGCCGTCAGTTTCTCTCCGTCCTCTTTCGCCTTCGGGCGTCTTCGGCCGGCCGGGGGAGCCGCCCGCCGGGGGTCGGGTCGGCGCGCGCGGGCGCGTCAACGGGGGCGTGGAATTTTTTCTCTGTGCGGAGGCGCGCAATGATTTTATCGCGGGGCGCCGCGTTAAACGTTGCGCCCGCCCCGGGAATTTGTTATACCGATTCACCATTTCTTGAATGGTCTTCGCGGAGTCGGTCTCTTCTCCCTACATACTCGGTCGTTAGTTGTTTATACCCGCGGCATCTTCTATTCGGTGCAAGCGTCCCAAGCAGTAGAGTCTTCAGGACTCTTTGACACGCAACCGGGGATCACCCTCGCCAACGACAACTCGGAGGAGTCTGAATGAAACGTAAGTTGATTTTCGCGTCTGCCCTTACCTCATTGATCGCGACCCTGGCAATCGGCGCCGCCCGCGCCCAAAACCCGTCCGACGCCGCCTTCGATAACGCCAACGACAACGCGGCCTTCCTGCAGTGCGGCACCAAGGAGCCGACCGAGCACGAGAAGAGGCTCATCGAGAACAACTCGCGCAAGATGCGCGAGATGCGCGCCGCCTCCGACCCGTCGGCCGGCGCCGAGCGCACCTCCGGCTCCGTGACGGTCAACGTCTACGTCCACGTCATCACCAACAGGAAGAACCAGGGCAACATCACGCAGACGATGATCGACAACCAGATCAGAGTCCTCAACGACGCGTACGCGGGCGCCACCGGCGGGGCCAGCACGCCCTTCAGGTTCCAGGTCGTCGGCGTCGACCGCACGCAGAACGACCAGTGGTTCACGGCCGTCATCGGCTCGCGCGCCGAGCGCCAGATGAAGAACGCGCTGCACAAGGGCACGGCCAAGGACCTGAACTTCTACACCAACGGCATGGGCCAGAGCCTGCTCGGCTGGGCCACCTTCCCCTGGGAGTACGCCGGCAACCCGACGATGGACGGCGTCGTCTGCCACTACGCCTCGCTGCCCGGCGGCACCCTCTCGCCCTACAACCTCGGCGACACGGCGACGCACGAGGTCGGCCACTGGATGGGCCTCTACCACACGTTCCAGGGCGGCTGCACGCTCACGAACGACGAGGTGGCGGACACCAACGCGCAGGCGTCCTCGACCAGCGGCTGCCCGACCGGCCGCGACTCCTGCCAGGTTGACGGCCCCGGCCGCCTCGACCCCATCGAGAACTTCATGGACTACAGCACCGACTCGTGCATGTTCCTGTTCACGCCGGGCCAGTCCGTCCGCATGGACGAGAAGCACGCGACCTACAGGTTCTAAACGGGGGGCGGCGCGCCCTTCCCTTCGCGGCTCGAAAGGGCGCTCGCTCGCGGGCGCCCTTTCTTTTAAGAAAGACACCCAAGCTCCGTTATGCACCACCTATCAATCAGCGCGGCCTTCGTCCTGCTGACCACCTTCTTCGCGTGCGGCGCGGGCGCGCGCAGCCAGGCGGACTCGCCCGCGAGAAGCGCGCAGAACCAGCCGCCCCCCGCGGCGGCGCGCGCCGAGGCCACGCCGCGGCCGGACGGCGTGAAGCTCGTCAACGTGGAAGAGCTTAAACGCCTCATCGAGCAGGGCGGCGCAATCGCGCTCGACGTGCGCGGCAGCGTCGAGTACGAGATGGGGCACATCAAAGGCGCCCGCCCGATGCCGCTCGGGTTCGTCGCCGCGCGCGCGTCGGAGCTGCCGAAGGACAAGCTTATCGTCCCCTACTGCGCCTGCTCTGCGGAGCAACTCAGCGCGCGCGCGGTGCTGGAGCTGAAGCGGCAGGGCTTCGAGAACGTAGGGGCGCTGCTCGGCGGCTGGGACGCGTGGGTGCAGGCGGGGCTGCCCGTCGAAGGCACGAACATCGCCCCGCAGCCGGGCCGGCCCGCGGCGGACGCCGGCGAACAGGGTGGCGGGCAGGGCGGCGGGCGCGGCGGGCGCGTGGCCCCGCCGCCGGGGCTCAAGTGCGGACTCGACGACCTGACGCTCTACGACGGCGAGGTCGTCAAGTACGAGCGTAAGGCCGGCTCGACCTTCCTGCGCATCAACACCAACTTCGACACGACCGAAGAGGTGACGCTCAAGCACCCGGGCACGGACGACCCCTCGGCCCTCTTCCTCGTCAACACCGAGCCGTTCCGCCCCGAAGACTGGCAGAAAATCGAGGCCGAGAGGCGCAAGCTGCGCCCCGGCATGCGCGCCAACGTCTGGGTCTGCGTCGGCGACCCGTCCGTCCAGCCCGTCGTTGACTGGCGGCCCGACGACACCGGCGCCAACCCGCGCAGCAGGTAGCGGGCGCCTCCCGCCTCGGGCTTAAAAGCCGCCGCCGCCCTCCTCCACACCGGGGCGCGGCGGCTTTCGTCACTTCGACCCTTAAGCTCACCCCCTTTCAAAAATCGAGGCGCAGGCCGACGCGCGCCGTCCGCGGGCGGAGCGTGCGCGTCGGCGTGAGGAACGTGTCGGCGAAGGCCCGGCGCTGCTCGTCGGTCGCGCCGGGGCGGAGCGCGCTGAAATTTATAAACTCGGCGCCGAAGGTGTAGGTGGTCTTGTTGAGCACGTTGTCGAACTCGACCGCCGGGCGCAGGCGCGCGCGCTCCGAGAGGCGGAACTCGCGCTCTAACCTGAGGTCGAAGGCGAAGAGGCCGGGGCCGCGGCCGGCGTTGCGCGGCAGGTCGCCCGCGCGGCCGATGGCCGGGAGCCGGAAGGCTTCGAGCAGGCGCGGGTCGAGCGGCTCGCCGGGTCTGCGCCAGCGGATGAGTCGGGGGTCGCCCGCGAACGAGGGGCGGTCGTTGGACACGTCGTCGAGGTTGCGGTCGGCGCCGCCGAGCGTGACGTTGAAGGGCGCGCCCGAGGCGAGGCGAAGGATGGCGGCGAGCTTCAGGCGCCCGAGCCGGCGCGGCGCGTCGAGCGCGGCGGCGAGGACGAAGCGGTGGCGGCGGTCGAGCAGGCTGCGTGCGCGCTCGGCGCGGAAGTCGCCGGCGCGCTGCGCGCTCGAAGTGTTGACCACGCCGTCGTCGGTCAGACGCGAGAGCGTGTAGGCCGCGCGCAGCGAGCCGCCCGCGCCGCGCGACGTGAGCCTGAACCTGCGCCGCGCCTCGAAGACGAGGCCGTGGTAGAAGCTGACGCCGATTGACGCCAACTGCTCGACCTGAACGCGCGAGGGGTCGGGCCGCAGCGGCTGGAGCGCCGCCAGCGCCGCGTCGAGCGCCGCCCCAGAGCCGAGGCTCCCCAGGTTGAAGACCGAGACGGGCACGCCCGACTCGACGACGCGCGCCACAGCCTCCGCGTCCGGCGGCGCGAGCGTGAAGCGCGCCAGCTCGCCCGCCGCCGAGGCGTTGTAGACGGGGCGCGCCCCGCCCGCGCCGCGGAAGTTCGGGAAGTCGCGCGAGAGCAGGTACTCCGTGAAGTCTTTGAACCCCGGCGGCAGGCGCGGCGCGTTCGCGTTGAACTCGCGCCACAGGTGAAGGCCGCGGTTGAAGGTGTAGCCGGCCTCGACGACGAGGCCGCCCCACAGCTCGCGCTCGAAACCGACGTTGGCCTGGTAGCTCTCGGGTATGCGCAAGTCGGGGTCGAGGCGGCGCGAGAAGTCCGTGACGCGCGCGCCGAAGTCGCGTACGAGCGGCGAGTCGGCGGCGAGCGCCGCCGGGAAGCGGAGCCGCGCGGCGATGAAGGCGGCGCGCTCGGCGGGCGGCAGAAAATTCGTGTCGAACTCGACGACGGAGCGGCCGAGCGTGAAGTCGTCGAGCGTGCGCAGCAGGGGGCGGTTGTAGAAGACGCCGACGCCCGCGCGCAGCGCCGCCCTGCCCTTGCCCGTCGGGTCGAAGGCGAGGCCGAGGCGCGGGCCGAAGTTGTCGCCGTCCGCGAGGACGCTCTCCCGCTCGTAGCGCAGGCCGGCGTTGAGCGTGACGCGGCCCGAAGGCCGCCACTCGCCCTGTATGAAGAGGCCGGCGTAGGTGTTCCGCAGGACTGACTCGGCCCCGAAGCGCTGGCGGAAGCGCGACGGCTCGGAGGCGAGGAAGTCGCCTGCGCTCGCGAAGGTGTACGCGCCGGTCGCGTCGGCGAGGTCAACGAAGGTGGAGCGGACGCGCTGCGCGTCGGCGCCGAGCTTCAGGGAGTGCGGACCGCGGACGACGGTCAGCGTCTCCTGAAGCTGCCAGCGCGTCTCTGCGCGGTCGGTCGCGCCCGACGTGGACGAGCCGGCGACGAGCGTGCCCGTGCGCTCGCCGAGCGGGTCTTCGACGGAGACGAGCACGACCGGCCCCGCGCCCGGCGCGCGCAGCGCGGGGCGCAGCCGCGACCACTGCGCGCGCAGTTGGTTGACGACAGCGGGCGAGAGGACGAGGTTGTCCGTGTAGGCGAGCGCCTCGGCGTCGCGGCGCCGGCCCTGCAAGCTCTCCGCGAGGCGCAGGCCGCCGCCGAACTGCCGCAGGTTCTTCGAGCGGCCGAGTTGCAGAAGGAAGGCGCCGTTGTGCGTCGCCGTGTAGGCGTGGTCGAGCCGCGCGGTGAGCGCGGCCGTGTCCGAGGGCGTCGAGACGCGCTCGACGAAGGGCGCGAGTTCGGCGGGCGCGTTGGGCGGCGTGGCCTCGGGCTCGAAGCGGCGGCCGGCGAGCGTCGTGGGGCGCGGCAGGGGGAACGCGGGGTTCCGCGCCGTGGGGACGAGCGCGTCTATCAGCGCCGAGTCGAGCACGCGCCCGCGCTCGTAGGCCGTGAAGAAGTGCGTGCGGCCGCGGCCGTCGTAAGGGGCGCGCCCGAACGCGCGCGCCGGCAGCCGGACGGGGCCGCCGAGCGTGAAGCCGAGCCGGTGCTCCTGTAGCGGCAGGCGCCCCAGCCCGCGCCGTTTGTTGTTCCAGGTGTTGGCGTCGAGCGCCTCGTCCCGGAAGAAGTAAGAGAGGCGGCCGCGCAGGTGTTTCGAGCCGGAGCGCGTGCGCAGGTTGACGCGGCCGCCGGAGGCGCGGCCGTACTCGGCGGAGAACTGGCTGGTGACGACCTGCACCTCCTCGACCGCATCCAGCGGCGGGGCGAAGCGCTCGCGCGCGGCGCGGTCGTCGTTGTTGTCGAGGCCGTCCACGGTGACGTTGTTCGAGTAGGCCGCGCCGCCGGCGAGCGCGAAGACGCCCGCCTCCTCGGGCGGCTCGGCCGCGCGGCGCGCGCGTCCCCCCTCGTCGCGGTCTTCGGCCGCGTCGCGCGTCGAGAGCGGCTCCTCGGTCACGCCGCCGAGCAGGAGGACGAAGTCGAGCGGCGAGCGCGAGAACGAAGGCAGGCGCTCAAGCTCCTCGCGCGCGAGCGTCCCGCCCGCGACGGCGCGCGACGTGTCAACGGCGGGCGCGTCCGCCTCGCCAACGACGGTCTGCTCGGCGGCCAGCCCCGCGGGGCGCAGCGTGAAGTCGAGCCGCACGGACTGGCCTGCGGCCGTCGCGACCTCCCTCCTCTCCTCGGCGGCGAAGCCGGCGCGCGCGGCGCGTAGCGCGTAGACGCCCGGCGGCATCTCGAACAGGCGGTAGCGCCCCTCGCCGTCGGTCACGGCCGAGCGCGCCGCGTCGGTTGACGCGAGCGTCGCCGTCACGGTCGCGCCGGGGACGACCGCGCCGTGCTGGTCGGCGACGACGCCGTGGAAGGTGACGTCGTCGAGGTCCTGGGCGCGCGCGGCCGTTTGAGGGGCTAAGAGGCAGGCGAGGGCGGCCGCGGCGGCGACGAGGGAATCGCGGAAGACGGTGCTGAGAGAGTCGCCGAAGTTATTCGGGGCGAGGCGGGAAAGCGCGAGAGACTTCGCGCGGAAGCCTTGTGCGGCGCCGTTCATGGTTTCAGCTCTCCCGGCGGCCGGGTGCGCCGCCTCGCGCGCCGGAAGCCGTGGCGTTGAAGTCGGCGCGCGGAAGTGTCCGAGGGCCCGCGTGCGGGCTCAGGGGCGGACCGGGTTGTCGTGTGTCTGAAGACGCCACCTGGCGGGGTGAGGGCGTCGGCTCGCTCGCGTGTCGGAGGGCGCGCACTGTACCACCGGCTAAAGCGGCGCGCAAGTAAATTCACTTCCGGCGCGGGGCTCGAACCCTCTTCCTGCCCCTCGGAAGTGGCGCGCGGTCGGGCGGGGAGTTCGTTGACAAAGACCATGCGCGGTCGTAGAAGTTCTGCGCGCGGGCGGGATGAATTATGTCCCCATAACCGGCCCCGCGCCCCCGACCCTCGCTATTCTGAAATGCGGCGCCTTCGGCCGGCGCCCTTAAGTCGCGCTGTCCTCTCCGCTTCGTTGAAAGTGGGAACGCCATGAACGCTCGCGCCTCACGCTCGATTCTGCGCCGCCGGAGACTCATCCTATTAACTTCTTCTTCTGTTCGTCGGCCGTAGCCTTCTGCGGCTTTACGCCGAGCGGCGCCCGCGCCCGGCAGGACGGCGCGGCCGCCCCCGCCCGCGACGAGCGGGAGTTCAAGAATGAGATACCCGGGCACGCGCCCATCAAGGTGAAGCTCAAGAGCGAGAAGTCGTTCAAGGACTTGAAGAATAAGAGGTGGCTGCGCGAGTTGGAGCTTGAGGTGAAGAACACCGGCAGTAGGCCGATTCACTACGGCGGTGACGGGTCAGGCGCGCGCGGCGCGGCGGCGGGCGAGAAAGCGCGGGCGCCGTCACTCGACTTCGAGTGACGGCGCCCGCGCTTTTAAGGTGCGTTGACGAGCGGCCGCGTTAGCGGTTGCGGCGCGTCGTGTCGTCCTGCGTGTTGGCGCTGGCGCCGCGCGCCTTCGAGCCGCGCGTCTCCTCGACGTCCACGTCGGTGCTGCGGACGGTGTCGCGGACGGTCTCGGTGCGCTCGCCCACCTCCTTGTTGATGGCGACCTCCTCGACGACGCGCGCCGTCTTGCCGACGACGGCCTCCTCGCTCCGCTCGCGCAGCTCGAACTGCCCCTCGCGGAAGGCGTTCAGGTCGGCCTCGGTGACGGGGCGGTTGACGGGGCGGCGCTCGACGTTGACGCGCTCCTCGCGGAGACGGACGGCCTCCTCCACGGGTCGCTCGACGACGCGCGTGCGGACGCGGACGCCGCCGCCCTCGACCTCGCGCTTGCCGACGTTCAGCTCCTCCTGGATGACGGGGATGCGCGCCTCGGCGCCCTCGGCCGCGTTCGCGCGCGTGGCGTCCGCGCCCTCGGCGTACGCGCCCTGCCGGCCGTGCTCCGAGCCGCCCCCGTCAACATCGCCGCCGAAGCTGTTGAGGATGGACTCGGCGCGCCGCGCCACCTCGTCCGACTCGGCGTCCACGGTCACGGCCGCGCCGCCGCCGGTGACGGCCTCGGAGTAGCGGCTCGCGTGCTCGCGGTCGTCGCCGAAGAGGCCGGAGAAGAAGCTGCCTATCTTGTCGCCGAAGCCTTCGTCGTCTCGGTATGATTCCTCGCGGTATGAATCGCCTTCGTAGCTGGCGTACTCGCGCGACGTGACGCCGATGTCCTCGCGCGAGATGCCGCTCTCGACGAGTTGGACGACGGCGCGCTGCGCCTCGCGGTAGTTGTCGAACAGGCCAACGATGGTCTTGGTCATTTAAGATTCCCCCTTTTTCTACTTCTGGTTTGAGTGAGGCCCGGCCGGGAAGAGATTCGGCGGCCGGGCGGTTATCGCGGGGCGGCGACGCTCTAAGTCGCCCGCCCCAAACCTCGCCCCGCCCCTCCGGACGCTCCCGGGCCCGCGCGCTCGGCGGACACTTCTTTGCTCACGACGACTCCCAAAGCCTACGTCATCAATTCTCCGAACAGAGTCTCCGCGTCGTCGTCGTACGGTTTAGCCTTCGACTAAGGCTTCGGCGGGACTGAAGCAACACGCATACCTTACGCGCGGGCGGCGGTTTTCGCGGCGACGCGCGCCCGTTTTCCCGCTTCCGGGCGGGACGGCGCGGCGCGTAGGGCTTTCGCGCGCCACGCGTCTCGGCGCGAAACGGTACGGACGTATTTTTGAAGTACGAGCGAGGGCGTCTCCTGTGAGTCGGCCGCGCGGGCCGCCGGACGGTCGGGGGGCGGGGCGAGGGTCGCCGCGCCCCATCCTTCTAGACGGCTTCGGCGGTCGTGCGTTCGACTTCGAGCCCCATGCGGAGTCGGCGGAAGGAGTCGAGGGCTTCGTCGCGGAGCCGGCGGCCGCGCGCGGGGTCGCCGGCCGAGAGTTCGTGGCGCGACCAGTCGCGCAGCGTGCGCGCGCGCTCGGCCTCCATCTGGATGCGGGCGAAGATGGAGAGACTTTCGGCGAAGCATGCGGCGGCGTCACGCGCCTCGCCCCACACCTCGACCTCGGACCCGAGGCGCGAGGCGACGCGGCCGAGCACGCGCCACGCCTCCGCGACGTGCTCCTGGTTCTCAATCCCCTGGCCGAGTCGGAGCGCGCGCAGCGCCGCCTCCCTCGCCTCCTCGGCGCGCCCCTGCCCGAGCAGCGCCTCCGCGAGAAAGCGGTAGTTCTCTGAGACGCCGACGTAGCCGGCCGCGCTCGCAAGCTCTATCGTCCGCCGCAGGTCCGACTCGGCCTCCGCGTACTCGCCGAGGCCCACGCGCGCGCCGCCGAGGTTCGAGAGGTAGAGGATGGCGCCGTTGCGGTTGCCTATCTCGCGCGCGATTTGAAGCGCCTCGCTGTAGCGCTCGAAAGCCTTGCGGTAGTCGCCGAGCAGCCGCGCCGTCTCGCCGAGGCTGTTGACGAGGTTGCCGACGTAGCGGCGGTCGCCCAGCTCGCGGTAGATGGCGAGCGACAGCCCTTTGAACTCCTCCGCCTGCTCGAACTGGCCCAGCGTGTGGTAGGCCATCCCGAGGGACTTCAGACACTCGGCGCGGACGCGCCGCCCCTCGTCGCCGAGCCCGTCCACGAGCGCCAGCGCGCGGTCGGCCAGCGTCATGGCCGCGCGCGGGTCGCCGAGCCGCGAGCAGACCTGACTTTGCAGGTAGAGGGCGCGCGCCAGCTCGACGCCGCCGCCGGCCTCGCGCGCCAGCGCCTCGGCGCGGCGCGTGCTCTCGAAGGTCGCGCGGTTGTCGCCCTGGCTGCTCTGCACGAGCGCCATCTCGTTCCAGGCGCGCGCCTGCGCCGGCTTCGCCCGCAGGGCTTCGGCCGCCGCGCGCATCCGCCCGTAAGCCTCGACCGCCTCGGAGTAGCGCGCCTGCACGCGCAGCGCCTCGCCCAGCCCCTCGTGCCATTCGAGCCGGAGCGCGTCGAGCGCCGTGTCCTCTTCGCCGCCCGCCGCGCCGCGCGCGGCGAGGTGTTCGAGCGCCTTGCGGTAGTAGCGGATGGCCGTCTCGGGGGCGTACGTCTCGCGCGCCTGCCGGCCGGCGCGGCCGTACCACTCGGCGGCGTCCTCGTGCGAGCGCGCGCTCTCGTAGTGGCCGGCGATGAGCCCGGCGTACTCGCCGACGCGGCCGCCGCTGTGGCGCGCCAGCCAGTCGGCCGCGCGCCGGTGGTACTCGCGCCGGTCGCGCCTCAACACGCTCTCGTAGGTCACGTCGCGCAGCAGCGCGTGCTTGAACGTGTACTCGCGCGCGCCGGCGAAGGCCGACGCCTCGCGCCTGTAGACCAGCTCCTTGCCCCGAAGCTGTTCGAGCACGCGCCCGACATCGACCGAGTCCCCCGGCGGGGGCGGCGGCGCGGGCGGCGTGTGGCGCGTCGCCGCGCGCGTGGCGTGCGCCGTGACGGGCGAGCCGAGGCGTCCCACCGCGTCGTCCCAGAAGACGCGGCCGATGACCGACGCGCGTTGCAGGACGGCCTTCTCCTCGGGCGTCAGGCGGTCGAGGCGCGCCTGCAAGACGCCCGTCAGCGTCGGCGGCGCCTGCGTCACCGCCAGCCGCGACGCGTCCACGCTCCACTCGTAGGCGCCCGGCACGATGACGCGCTGGTCAATCAGCATCTTGATGAGTTCTTCGACGTAGAACGGGTTCCCCTCGGCGACGCCGACGACCATCTCGCGCAGCTCCACGGGGGCTGCGCGCGCGTGCCTGAGAATCTCCTCGACGAGCTGGCGGCTCTCCCTCTTCGAGAGCGGCTGGAGCGCGAGCCGCGAGTGCGCCCCTCGCCCCTCGCCCCACGCCGGTCGGCGCTCCAGCAGCGACGGCCGCGCCAGGCACAGCACCATGACGGGCGCGTGGGCGCACTCGCGCGCGAGGTGGTCTATGAAGTCGAGAGAGCCGTCGTCGGCCCAGTGGATGTCGTCGAGGTAGAGGACGACCGGGTAGCGGCGCGAGACGTCGTTGAAGAAGCGCGCGGCGTAGAGGAAGGCGCGGTCGCGCACCTGGCGGGCGTCGTCGCGGATGCCCGAGACGTGCGGGCTCGCCGAGTAGTCGAAGCCGATGAGCTGGCCGATGAAGTGCGCGCGCATCAGCGTCTCGGCCTCGGACGCGCCGGGGCACATGGCGAGCATGCCGCGTTCGAGCTTCTCGCGCGCCACCTGCGGCGGGTCGCTGTCCTGTATCTCGAAGCGGAACGAGAAGAGGTCGCGCACGAGCGCGTAGGGGAGCCCCTGCGACGACTCGCCCGCGCGGCCGTTGAAGCCGTAGAGCGTGTCGGGCAGCAGCTCGACCCAGTTGCTCAGCTCGTAGAGGAGCCGCGACTTGCCGAGGCCGGCGTCGCCAATGACGGTGACGACCTGTAGCTCGCCCTCCTCGACGACCGTCTCGAGCGCGTCGGTCAGGCGGCGCAGCTCGTCCTCGCGCCCTATCATCCGCGTCTCGACGCCCTCCACCCCGCGCGTCTGGACGCGGAAGGCGCGCTCCTTTGCGCGCCAGACGCGGTAGAACTGCTGCGGCTCGGAGCGCCCGCCGGCCCGCAACGTCTCGGGCGGCGACACGTCGAAGACGCCGCGGACGTGCCTGTAAGTGTCGTGCGAGACGAGGACGCCGCCGGCGGCCGCCTCGTCCCGCAGGCGCGAGGCGAGCCGCACCGCGTCGCCCGTCGCCGCCGGCCCGCCCGTCGTCCCGACCCCGCCGAGCAGCACCAGCCCCGTGCTCACGCCGACGCGCATCAGGCGCGGCGGGCCGCCCCCGCCGTCCTCCGCGCCGCCGGCCGCGGCCTGCGAGTCCGGGGGCGCGCTCCGCGAGTCCAAAGGCGCGTCGCGCGAGTCCAAAGGCGCGTCGCGTGAGTCACGCGCCGCGGCGCGCGAGTCCGGCGGCGCGGCGTCGCGCGGGTCGGCCGGGGCGTCGTGCGGCCAGCGCGCGGCGACCAGCTCGGCGACGGCGCGCTGCATGTCGAGCGCGGCGCGGACGGCCTGCTCGGGGTCGTCCTCGCGCGCGGCCTCGGCGCCCCACAGCGCGACGAAAGTCTCGCCGACGTGCTTGGTCACCTCGCCGCCGCGCTCCGAGACGACGCCGTCCACGAGCGGCCACAGCGCCGACATCAGCTCGCTCACGTCCTCCGCGTCCGCGCCCTCGGTCAGCGCCGCCAGCCCCGCGAAGTCCGCGAAGAGGACGGTCAACTGCTTGCGCTGCTCGCTCGTCTGCCTCGGCGCGGGCGCGGGCGGCGCGGCCGCCACGGCGGCGGCGGCCGGCGGCGCGATGGCCGGCACGGTGTCGCGGCGCTCGTCGGCCGCGACCTCCGCGCGCAGCTCCAGGAGCCTCCGGACGCGCCGCAGCTCGGCCTGAAACTCCTTCGCCGTCTGGAAGCGCGCGTCGCGCCCCTTCGACAGCGCGCGCAGGACGAGCGGCTCGACCTCCGAAACGGGCCCGTCCGCCAGCGACGCCAGCGGCGGCGGCTCGCCGTGCAGGATGGAGACGACGAGGTCGCCGAAGTTCTTCTCCTCGAAGGGCGGCCGCCCCGCGAGCAGTTCGTAGAGCACGACGCCGAGGCTCCACACGTCCGAGCGGCCGTCCAGCTCCTGCCCGCGCACCTGCTCGGGCGACATGTAGGCGGTCGTGCCGAGGACGACGCCCGAGGCCGTGTCCACGCGCGCTTCGGTCGGCGCCTCGGTGTCCACCTGCGGGGGCGCCGCCACCTGCTTGGCGATGCCGAAGTCGAGCACCTTGACGTGCCCCTCCGCGTCGAGCATCACGTTCTCGGGCTTGACGTCGCGGTGGACGATGCCCGAGGCGTGCGCCTTCGCCAGCGCCCCCGCCACCTGCGCGCACACGTCGAGCGCGGCCGCGGCCGTGAAACGCCCCTCCCACATCCGCTCGCGCAGCGTCCGCCCCTCGACGAACTCCGTGACGATGAAGAGGCGGCCGCCGTGCTCACCGATCTCGTGGACGGTGATGATGTTCGGGTGGTTGAGCGCGGAGGCGGCGCGCGCCTCCTGCTCGAAGCGGCGCACAAGCCCCTCGTCGCGCGCGAAGTGCGCGGGCAGCACCTTGACGGCGACGCGGCGGCCCAGCCGCGCGTCCTTCGCCAGGTAGACCGTCCCCATCCCGCCCGCGCCTATCTTCTCCAGCACGCGGTAGGCGCCGAGCGTCGTGCGGCCGGGGACGACCTCCGGCGGCGCCTTCGTCGAGCCCTTCTTCGAGCCCCGCCGCGTCTCCCCCGCCCCGGCGCGCGCCCGCGACGCCGACCTCGACGCGCCGCCCCCGGACGCGCCTTTTGACGCGCCCTTCGACGCGCGCCCGGAAGCGCCCTTCGACGCGCCCTTCGACGCGCGCCCCGCGCGCGACGCGGGCGACGCGGGCGACGAGGCGTTGACGCGCGGCGCGGGCGACGAGGCGTCGGCGCGCGGCGCGGGCGACGAGGCGTTGAC
>DASVUF010000097.1:0-13473 GCA_036387195.1 Pyrinomonadaceae bacterium
GCGGCCGCGGGTCTACGTCACCCGCGGCCGCGCCTTTCCTTCGGGCCGTTTCAGGCCGTGCGCCGGCGGAGCCTAGAAGCGCAGCAGGTCGTCTATGCGGAACCGTATGAGCGAGGACTCTTCGCCCATCGGGGCCGAAGACGGCGACAGCACCTCGAAGGGCACGCCGAGCCGTTGCAACTCCCTCCTCAGCCGGGAGATGACGAAGCCGTAGAAGTGCGTCTTACCGCCGTCGGCGCAGTGCTTGCAGGCCGCCTTGATGAGTTCCGCGAGCACGCGCTTGCCGTTGTAGGACGGCTGCGTGATGGCGAGCCGGCCGAACTCCACGCCGTTCGCCTTGTCGTAGTCGTAGTCGAAGTAGTGCTCGATGGTCCACCTTTCGCCGTCTATGATGCGGACGGCGCCGATGATCTTCCCCTCCTCGGTGTACATCAGGACGTGCGTCGCGTTGCTGTCGAAGTCGTCGCGGCTCCACGCGTCGTTCTGCGACGGGTCGCGGCCGCTGTTGAGGTACGCGTCGCTCCTGAACTGGGCGAGTTCGTGGATGAGCTGCGGGTCGTAGCCGGAAATCTTAATCATCAGCCCTCCCCCTTGACGTGGCCCATGCGGAAAAGAATCCGTCTGTCCGTATCCGTAAAGGCCCTGCGGCCGTGCATGAACCTCGAGTTGTCAACGAGGAGGATGTCGCCCGCCTCCCACGTCAGGTCGTGAGTCCGCCCGGCCGCCAGCTCGGTCACCTCCTGCAGCACGTCGGACGGGAACGGCGACCCGTCGCCGAGCGTCGGCGTGTAGAGGGTCTTCGGGTAGAAGGGGCTCGTGTCGCGGTGGTGGTAGATGAGCAGCGAGTTGCAGAAGGAGCGCAGGCCGCCCCACCTGGTCGGGATGACGCAGAGGGTCTGGAAGACGCCCTCCAGCGTGTCGCCGTAGAACTCGGCTTCGAGCTTCTCCCATTCGGGCAGGCGCTTCTCCAGCAGCTTCAGCCGCGCCGCCGCCTCCTCCTTCGAGGCCGCGCCGAGCGTCGCCTTCCAGCGTTCGGGCCCGCTCTTCCAGCGCCACTTGAGGACGGCGTCCTTGACGAAGTCGCGGGTGCTCGCGGGCAGCGACGCGACCAGCTCGACGCCGTCGCAGACGAACGTCTCGCCGCCCTCGTCGGCCGGCCTGACGCAGTAGAGCATCAGCAGGTCGGGGCACCCGGGGGCGTAGGAAGCCTCGCGGTGCAGGGGGATGTAGTCCATCCCCTTGTTGACGGTCGCGGTGGTCGCGTCGGCGCTGATGGCGTCGCGCTCGACGGCCGTGCTCGTGCTGTGGTGCACGACCGGGGTCATCAGCCGGGCGCTCAGCGCCTCGAAATCTTCGGCGCTCGCCCCGGCCCTGATGAGGACCGCGCCGGCCTCTTTCAGGCTCGCCCTGACGCGCGACGGGTCGCAGTCCGTCAGGGTGGCGAACTGCGCAGGGGAATCGTTAGTAATGGTTGCAGAAGTGCCCATGTGCCTCTCTATTCTGGGTCGTGTTTTGTGGATATTATCCGGCTGACAGAGAGCGATGCTCGCTAGGCCGTCCGACTGAGGTCTTGAAAAAATACTCCTGTCGGGGTAAAGTTTCAATGCTTTTTTTTACACCGCATCGCCGCCTGACTTCCCGCCGTAACGGCCCACTCCACGAATGTCAACAGACCTTCCGAACGCGCACGCCGGCGATAACTTCGTCGAGCTAACGTCGCTGCGGGGCGAGGTGTCGGTGCGCCGCGACGAGCGCGGCGTCCCGCACATCGAAGCCTCCTGCGAGGACGACCTCTACTTCGCGCAGGGCTACGCCACGGCGCAGGACCGCCTGTGGCAGATGGATTTTCTGCGCCGCACGGCGCGGGGCGAACTCTGCGAGGTGCTCGGGCCTGCGGCGCTCGAACAGGACAAGCTCCACCGCACTTTCGGCTTCACGAGGCTCGCCGGGGCGCTGCTCGAACGCGCGTCGGAGCGAGCGCGCGCGGCGCTCGAAGCTTACGCGCGCGGGGTCAACGCCTTCGTCGAAGGCGCCGGCCCCGGCGGGCTCCCCGTCGAATTTCAGGTGCTGCGTTACGCGCCGCGCCCTTGGACGGCCGCCGACTCGCTGGCGCTCGGGAAGCTCTTCGACGAGAGTTTATCCATGAGCGTGGACGGCGACATCCTGCGCGCGCTGCTCGACGACCTGCCGCCCGAGAGGCGCGAGGAGTTGCTGCCGGCGACCTCGCCGCTCGACGTGCTGCTCGTGGGCGGCGACCCGGAAGGGGGCGCGCGCCCGGACGGCGGGGTGCGCGGCCTTGACGCGGCCGGGCGCGCGCCGACGGGGCAGGCCGAGCGCGCGGCTTTGACCGCGCTGCTGACCGCGCTGCGGCGCATGCGGGTCGCGTCCGGCGGCGACGGCGAGGTGGGCAGCAACAGTTGGGTGGCCGGCGGCGCGCTGACGGCCTCCGGCAAACCGCTCATCGCCAACGACCCGCACCTGCCGCCGACCTCGCCGTCCATCTGGCACCTCGTGCACCTGAGCGCGCCCGGCCTGAAGGCGGCGGGCGTCTCCGTGCCGGGCGTCCCCGGCGTCATGATTGGCCACAACGAGCGAATCGCCTGGGCGCTCACGAACCTCGCCCCCGACGTGCAGGACATCTACTTCGAGCGCTTCGACGAGGACGACCCCTACACGTACGCGACCCCCTCGGGCCCGCTGAGGGCCGAGGCGCGCCGCGAGGAGATAAGGGTCCGCCGGCCGGCCGACGGGTCGTTCGAGACGGTGACGCTCGACGTGAAGGTGACCCGCCACGGCCCCGTCATCTACGAGAGCGGCGCGCTCGGGCTCGCCCTCCGCTGGACGGCGCTCGACGCGGAGCGCGTGGACCTTGAGACGTTCCTCGCGCTCAACCGCGCCGGCGACTGGGACGAGTTCACCGCGGCGCTCAAGTTCTACGGCGGCCCGCCGCAGAACTTCATCTATGCGGACACGGACGGCCACATCGGCTACTACGGCGCCGGCCGCGTGCCGGTCAGGGCGACGGGCGACGGAAGCCTGCCTTACGACGGCGCCGCGGGCGAGGGCGAGTGGCTCGGCTTCGTCCCGTTCGAGGAGATGCCGCACCTGTTCGACCCGCCCTCCGGCCTCATCGTCACGGCGAATCAGCGCGTCGTCGGCCGCGACTACCCGCACCACCTCACGCACAACTGGCGCGTGCCGTACCGCGCGCGGCGCATCCACGAACTCCTCGCCGGCAGGCGCGGGATGACCGCCGAAGACTTCCTCGCGGTGCAGGGCGACGCCTACTCGTACCCGGACGCCATCTTCGCGGCCGAGGTCGCCCGGCTGGCGCGTCCCCTGGCCCCCGACTCGAACCGTTGGGCGGAGCTGGCCGACGCCTTCGACGGCTGGGACGGCGTCTCGTCCCCCGAATCGAAGGTCATGCCGCTCGTCACGGAGATGCGCAAGGCGTTCCGGCGGCGCGTCCTCGAAGGCGCCCTCGGCGTCGAGCGTGCGCGGCTTTACGAGTGGAGAAACGAGGGGAGCTTTCTGGACAAATTGATTACCGAGCGCCCCGCCGACTGGCTGCCCGAAGAGTTCACTTCGTACGAGCCTCTCGTCCTCGCCTGCTACGACGAGGCGCGCGAGGCGCTCGCGTCGCGGCTGGGGCCGGACGCGTCCGCGTGGGCCTGGGGCCGGCTGGCGTCGGTCCGCTTCCCACACCCGCTCGAAAAGCTGGGGGCCGCGGGCGCGCGCTTCGCCGTCGCCTCGTTCCCGCAAAATACGGGGGGCTCGATGCCGACGGTCAACGCGGGCTCAAGGGTCTCGATGCGCTTCGTCGCAGACCTGAGCGACTTGTCGGACACGCGGCTCTGCATCCCGCTCGGGGAGTCGGGCGACCCTTCGAGCGTTAACCGCGACGACCAGCTCGAAGAGTGGCGCAACCTGTCCCCGCGCGCCCTGCCCTTCGGCCCCGAGGCCGTCGCGGCCGCGACGCGAAGCGTCCTCGTCATGAGGCCGCCCGCCGAATCCTGAGAGCCTGCGAACGCCCGGCGGACGCCGCCGGCGCGCCCCGGGACGCGCCCGGCCGGGCCTTTCATGACATCCGTGTTACGTTTCAAATGCGTCACAGATTAATTGTTGACATGTCACTGCCTCTGTGTAATATTCAACAGCCTCAGAGAGAGATGCTGCCGCCGCGAGGTGTTAAGTCCCAACACACATCATCTGCTGAACGGTTGCCCGCCTGGCTTGTAGAGTAAGGCGACGGCGAAAATCACGTTACAGAATCACGACGACACGGGTGCGATAAGTAACGCCCCTGGCCAAAGGATTGCCCCCCCTTCGGCGTCGTCGCTGCGGACTCGAACATTCCTACTCCGCGAGTAGCAGGATGTTCACAGGGTTCCCTAAAAACTGCCTAAATTCGGAGGCGACCTTTGGCCTCAAATGACGGTAGTCTGCCTTAAATCCACTCCCGCCCACGCTAATCCATCAACTCAGTTCGGCAATAACGTTCAGGGATGAGTCCGTCCGTGCGCTTTGATGGACGGCCTCGCCTTAGACTGAACTGCGCCCTAAAACGCCGCCCGCGGGGCTACACGCCCGCAAGAACGACGCATAAGGGAATCTTTACCCCGCGGCGCATTCCATCGCATACGGTTATGGAAAGAATCCAGAAAATCATCTTCGAGCAGGCCGAGCGCAGCCCCGACGCGGACGCGGTGGAGTACAACGGCTCGCGGCTGAGTTACGCGGAGTTGCGGCGGCGTTCGCTGCGCGTGAGCCGCGCGCTCACACGACTCGGGCTTGAGCCGGGGCAGGCGGTCGGGATTTACCAGGAGCGCTCGCTGTCAACGCTCCCTGTGCTGCTCGGCGCGTTGGACGCGGGCGCGGTCGTCGTCCCCATCAACCCGAACGCCCCCGCGAAGATGCTTGAGTGGATTATCCAGACCTCGTCCGCGCGACTCGTCTTGACGGACAGGGGGCTCGAACAGCGAATCGCCGAGGTCTGCGGCGCGGGCGGCGTGTGCGCGCCCGTCATCTCGGATGACCTGCTGGGCGCCGGCGGCGGCGACGACGAGGCCGGCGCGTCGGAGGAGACGCCCGCGGCTCGGACGCGCGGCGCGGGCGACGACGCGGCTGGTGACGCGGACGACGACGCGGGCGACGACGCGGACGCCTGCTACATCATCTACACGTCCGGCTCGCAGGGCCGCCCGAAGGGCGTCGTGGGCAGCCACCGCAGCCTGGTCCACTACGTGCGCTGGCACGCCGAGGCGTTCTCGGTCAGCGAGGCGGACAGGTTCAGCCAGATTGCGCCGCTCTCGTTCGACTTCTCCCTCAAGGAGCTGCTCGTCCCGCTAGTCCGCGGCGCGTGCGTCTGCATCGCCGACAGGCACAGCGTCGTGCTGGACCCGGAGAAGTTCGTCGCGTGGGTCAGGGAAAGCAGGATTACCGTCCTGTGCTGCGTGCCCACGCTGGCGCGCTCCATCCTGCAACTGCCGGACTCGGCCGTCCCCGAGGGCGCGTTCGACTCCGTGCGGCAGGTGCTCATCTCGGGCGACATGCTGCGTTGGGACGACGTGTCCGCCTGGCGCAGGCGCTTCGGCTCCTCGGCGCCCCTCTACAACCTGTACGGCCCGACCGAGTCAACCGTCATCAAGCTCTTCTACGAGATACCCGAGCAGAGGGACGCGGAGTCCGTGAACGTCCCCGTCGGCCGGCCCATCCCCGGCGCGGACGTGCTGGTGCTGGGCGAGGACGGCGAGCCCTGCGCGCCGGGGCAGACGGGCGAGGTGGTCATCCTCTCCGACTGGCTCGCGCGCGGCTACGCCGGCCCGCAGACGAACGGCGGCGCCTTCTGCGTCATCACCCGCGACGGCCGGCGGCGGCGCGCCTACAGGACCGGCGACCTGGGGCGCCTGCTCGGCAGCGGCGACCTGGAGCTGGTCGGCCGCAAGGACAGGCAGGTGAAGATTCGCGGCTACCGCATCGAGCTCGACGAGATAGAGAGCGTCATCGCCGAGCACGAGGGCGTGCGCGAGGTCGCCGTGCTCGTGCCCGACGGCGCGGGCGACTCCGACGGCGCCGCCGAGCCGGTCATCGCCTGCTACTTCACGTCAGACGCGCCGGGCGTGACCGAGAAAGAGGTGGCCGCCTACGCGCGCGAGCGCCTGCTCCCGCAGGTCATGTCGCTGACGCGGTTCACGCGGCTCGGCGAGCTGCCGCTCTCGCCCAACGGGAAGGTTGACCGGCTCAAGCTCCAGGGACTCGCCGCGCGGGACGGGCGCGCCCCGCAGGCCGCGGAGGCCCCGGCGGGCGACGGCGCGCCGGCCCCGCTCGTCCAGCGCATCACGGCGCTGTGGGGCGAACTGCTGTCGCTCGACAGCATTGACCAGAAGGCCAACTTCTTCGAGCTGGGCGGCGATTCGATGACGGCCATCCGCCTGCTCCGCCGGCTGCGCGAGGAAGTGCACCCCGCAGTCAAGCTGGGCGACGTTTACGCCTACCCCAGCGTCTCCCAACTCTCGGACCGCTTGGAAAGACTCTTTACCGAAGCGCGATAGACTGGAAAACAATCGGAGGTCAGCTCATGAGTGAGATGGAACTGTTCGAGGCAGTTAAAACCGGCAACCGCGAAACCGTCAAGGGACTCATCGAGTCGGGCGCGGAGGTCGGCCGCCAGGACAAGCAGGGCTGGACGGCGCTCAACTGGGCGGCGGCCAAGGGGCACGTCGAGATAATAGAGCTGCTGCTGGCGAACGGCGCCGACCCGTTCGCCGTGGGGCGCGACCTTCGCACGCCCTCGATGATAGCCCTCGCCGCCGGGCAGGCCGAGGCGGTCAAGGTCTTGAGGCGCGCCGAGGCGCAGGCCGGGGGCGGCGCCGGCGCGGCGCAGCCCGAGCGCAAGTACTGCGCCGCCTACCCGCTCGAAGAGCTGCGCCGTTACCCGGCGTGGCCCGCGGCCGAAGGGGCGGGCGCCGCCTCCGACGGCGAGCAGGCCGAGGGCTCGGCCGAGTCCGACGTGGTCTTCATCCACCAGGATTACAAGGTCACGAAGTCAATCTGGCCCGACGAGAACGTGCTGTTCAGCGACGTGACCGAGCAGTGGAAGGACTACTGCCGCAACGAGCTGAAGTTCTCCGTGCCCGACGACCTCGACCTCATCGGCAGCCCCGCGGAGGCCCCGCCGGCCGCGGCCTGAACCGCCGCCCCCGCCGCCGCGCAACCCCACCCCGTTCGTCCGCTCAGGCCGGTTGAATAACATGGACGGCGCGACACTGACCTTCGGCGGCCCGACTCGGCGCCGCTCGAAGCCGGGCAACCTGGTCGAACTCCTGCGCTCGCGCGCACGGAGCGAGGCGGGACGCACGCTCTACACCTTCCTTTCGGAAGACCTGAGCCCGGGGCGCGCCACGACCTACGACGAACTCGACCGGCGCGCGCGCGCCGTCGGCGCGTGGCTACAGGCCGAGGGGGCTGCGGGGCAGCGCGTGCTGCTGCTCTTCCCGCCGGGGCTGGACTACGTCTCGGCCTTCTTCGGCTGTCTGTACGCGGGGGCCGTCGCCGTCCCGGCCTACCCGCCCGGCCGGAGCCGCAACGTCAACCGCCTGCGCTCCATCATCCGCGACGCGGCCCCAGCCGTCGTGCTCACGACGCAGGCCGTCCTCTCGAAGATGGAGCAACGCTTCGGGCAGGAGCCCGACCTCGGGCTGCTGCGCTGGGCCGCGGTTGATTCGATAGAGGAGGGGTGGGCCGGGCGGTGGGAGGAGCCGCGCCTGGGCGGCGACTCGCTGGCCTTCCTCCAGTACACCTCGGGCTCGACCGCCGACCCGAAGGGCGTGATGGTCACGCACGGCAACCTCCTGCACAACGAGCGGCTCATCCAGCGCGCCTTCGGGCAGACGCCCGAGTCGGTCATCGTCGGCTGGCTGCCGCTGTTCCACGACATGGGGCTCATCGGCAACGTGTTGCAGCCGCTCTACGTCGGCGCGCAGTGCGTGCTGCTCTCCCCCATGACGTTCCTGCAAAGGCCGGAGCGTTGGCTCGAAACCATCTCGCGCTACCGCGCGACGACGAGCGGCGGCCCCAACTTCGCTTACGACTTCTGCGTCCGCAAAATCTCCCCCGAGCAGCGCGAGGGGCTCGACCTGAGCAGTTGGGAGGTCGCCTTCAACGGGGCCGAGCCGGTGCGCGACGAGACGCTTGAACGGTTCGCCGAAGCGTTCGAGCCCTGCGGCTTCCGCCGCAGCGCCTTCTTCCCCTGCTACGGGCTCGCCGAGGCGACGCTCTTCGTCTCCGGCGGGCCTCGGCGCTCGAAGCCGCGCGTCCGCCGCTTCGAGCGCGAGCCGCTCGAACAGAACCGCGTCATCCCGGCCGCGCCGGGCGCGGGCGACGCGCGCGGCCTCGTGAGCTGCGGCGCCGCGCCGCGCCGACAGGTCGTCATCGCCGACCCGGAGACGCTGGCGCCGTGCGAGCCCGCGAGGGTCGGCGAAGTCTGGGTCGCGGGCCGCAGCGTCGCGCGCGGCTACTGGAACAAGGCCGAGGAGTCGCAACGCACTTTCGGCGCGCGCCTGGCCGGCGCGGGAGAAGGGCCTTACCTGCGCACGGGCGACCTCGGCTTCGTCCACGAAGGCCAGCTCTTCATCACGGGCCGCCTCAAAGACCTCATCATCATCCGCGGGCGCAACTTCTACCCGGACGACGTGGAGCGCGCCGCCGGCCGCTGCGACGACGCGCTGCGCCCCGGCGAGGCCGCGGCCTTCTCGGTCGAGGTGGCGGGCGAGGAGCGGCTGGTCGTCGTCCACGAGGTCGTGCGCGGCGCGCGCGGCGAGCGGTTAGGCGAGGCCGTCGAGCGCATCCGCGAGGCGCTCGCCGAAGAGTTCGACCTACAGCTCCACGCGGCGGCGCTCATCAAGCCGGGCACGCTCTTCAGGACTTCGAGCGGCAAGGTGCAGAGGCAGGCCACGAAGAAGGCGTTCCTCGAAGGCGGCCTCCAGACCCTCTTCGGCTGGAGCCTCTCCGACGCCCCGGCGGAAGAGGCCGCCGCCGCCGCGGAGGCCGCGGCCGAAGGCGCCGACGCCGTCCGCGAGTGGGTTGCGACGAAGGCCGCCGCCGTGCTCGGCCTGACGCGCGCGCAGCTCGACGTGGACGAGCCGCTCGCGCGCTACGGGCTCGACTCGCTCGCCGCCATCGAACTCTCGCACGCCGTCGAGGCGAACTTCGGCGCCGCGCCGCCCGCGACCGCGCTCATGCAGGGCCTCAGCATCTCCGAGGTCGCGTCGCGCGTGCGCGCTGTCTCGGCCGAAACCGAAGCCGCCGCAAAGACCGAAGCCGCCGCAAAGACCGAAGCCGCTACAGCAACCGAAGCCGCCGCGGAGACAGCGCCCGCCACGCGCGAGTCGGCCTTCCCGCTCTCGCACGGGCAGGCGGCGCTCTGGTTCCTGCACAGGCTGGCGCCGGCGGACGCGGCCTACAACGTCGTCGGCGCCGCGCGGGTCATCGGCGAGCCCGACGCGGAGGCCCTTAAGGACTCGTTCCGCGCGCTGGCCGCGCGCCACCCACAACTGCGCAGCAGGTTCGCCGCGCGCGGCGGCGAGCCGGTTCAGCTCATAGACGCGGAGGCCGGACACTTCTTCAACGCGGAGGACCTTTCGGGGCTGACGGCCGAAGAGTTCGAGCGGCGCGTCCGCGAAGAGGCGCGACGGCCTTTCGACCTGGAGCGCGGCCCCGTCTTCCGCGTCCACCTGTTCGACGCGCCGGGCGGCGGGCGTCTGCTGCTCATCGTCGCGCACCACATCGTCATTGACCTCTGGTCGCTGGCCGTGCTCCTCAGAGACCTCGGCGCGCTCTACGCGGCGCGCGAATCGGGGGCGGAGGCCGCGCTGCCCGCGCTCGAACTCGATTACGCCGACTACGTGCGCGGGCAGCGCGCGCTGCTCGGCGGGCCGCGCGGCCCGGAACTCGCCGAGTTCTGGCGCGGGCGGTTGTCGGGCGAGCTGCCCGTGCTGAACCTCGCCGCCGACCGCCCGCGGCCTTCGGTGCAGACCTACGAGGGCGGCGCGGAGTCAATCAGCATCACGGGCGAGGTCGTCGGCGGGCTGCGTGAGTTGGCCCGCCGGAACCTGACGACGCTCCACACCGTCCTGCTCGCCGCCTACCAGGCGCTCCTGCACCGGCACACGGGTCAGGACGACCTTGTGGTCGGCGCGCCGACGAGCGGCAGGGGCGACCGGCGGCTGGAGTCCGTGGTCGGCTACTTTGTCAACCCCGTGCCCGTCCGCGTCTCGGTCGGCGGCGCGCAGACGTTCCGGCAGTTGCTCGCGCGCGCCAGAGAGGCCACGCTCGCCGCCTTCGAGCATCAGGACTACCCCTTCCCGCTCCTCGTCAACGAGCTGTGCCCCGACCGCGACCCGAGCCGCTCGCCGGTCTTCCAGACGGCCTTCGTCTTCGAGCAGGCCCCGCCGTTCAGCGACCCGGCGCTCTCGGCCTTCGTCCTCGGCGAAGGGGGCGAGCGCCTGCGGCTCGGCTCGCTCGAACTCGAGCCCTTCAAGGTCGAACAGGGCGTCGCGCAGTTCGACCTGACGATGGTCGTGGCGCCGTCGGGGGGCGGGCTCACCGTCGCGCTGCAATACAACAAAGACATCTTCGAGCCCGCCACCGTCAGGAGGATGCTCGGGCGCTTCCGGCTGCTCGTCGAGGCGGTCGTCGCGCGCCCCGAGACGAAAGTCGCGGAGCTGCCCCTGCTGCCCGAAGAGGAGCGGCGCACGCTCCTCAGCTTCAACGGGACGGGGCGGCCCTACCCGGCCGCCGGCTGCCTCCACCAACTCTTCGAGGAGCAGGTCGAGAAGACGCCCGACGCCGTCGCGCTCGTGTGCGGCGACGCGGAGATGAGCTACCGCGAGCTGAACTCGCGCGCCAACCGCCTGGCGCATCACCTGCGCGAGTCGGGCGTCGCCCCCGAGTCGCGCGTGGCGCTGCTGCTCAGGCGCACGCCCGACCTCGTCGTCAGCATGCTGGCGGCGCTCAAGGCCGGCGGCGCTTACCTGCCCCTCGACCCGGCCTACCCGGCCGAGCGCCTCTCCTTCATGCTCGAAGACGCGGGCGCGGCCGTCCTCATCTGCGAGCCCGAGCTGGTCGGCGCGCTGCCGGCGGGCGCGGCGCGGGTGGTCGTCCCCGCGAGCGACGCCGAACACATCGCGCGCCGCCGCGACGACAACCCGCGCCCGGCGCCCGCGCCGTCGAACCTGTCGCACGTCATCTACACCTCGGGCTCCACGGGACGGCCCAAAGGCGTCGCCATCGAGCACGGCTGCGTCGTCAACTTCCTGCACTGGGCCGCCGAGACTTTCTCGGCCGAAGAGCTTTCGGGCGTGCTGGCCTCGACCTCGGTCTGCTTCGACCTCTCGGTCTTCGAGATTTTCGCGCCGCTCTCGTGCGGCGGCTGCGTGGTGCTGGCGGACGACGCGCTGCACCTGGCCTCGCTTCAGGCCGCCGGGCGCGTCACGCTCGTCAACACGGTGCCCTCGGCGATGGCCGAGTTGCTGCGGCTGAGGGCCGTGGGCGAGTCCGTGCTGGCGGTCAACCTCGCCGGCGAGGCGCTCAAGAACAGCCTCTCGCAGCAGGTCTACGCGAACACCCCTGCGCGGCGGCTGCTCAACCTCTACGGCCCGACCGAGTACACGACCTACACGACGGGCACGGTGGTCGGGCGCGGCGGCGAGCGCGAGCCGACCATCGGCCGCCCCATCAGCAACACGCAGGTCTACATCCTGGACGAGGCGGGCGGGCAGGCGCCGGTCGGCGTCGTGGGCGAAATCTGCGTCGGCGGGCGCGGGCTGGCGCGCGGCTACCTGAACCGCCCGCGCCTGACGGCCGAGCGCTTCGTCCCCGACGGCCTGAGCGGCAGGGTCGGGGCGCGTCTCTACCGCACGGGCGACGTCGGCCGCTACCTAGAGAACGGCGACATCGAATACCTCGGGCGGCAAGACCACCAGGTGAAGATTCGCGGCTACCGCATCGAGTTGGGCGAGATAGAGGCGGCGCTGCTGCGCTACCCAGGCGTCAAGGAGGTCGTCGTCGTCGCCGGCGAAGACCGCCCGGGCGAGAAGCAGATTAACGCCTACTTCGTGCCGGAGCCGGGGCAGACCATCGGCGGCGACGAGCTGCGCGACTACCTCAGGCAGACGCTCCCCGCGCACATGGCGCCCCAGACGTTCACGCGGCTGGGCGCGATGCCGCTGACGCGCAACGGCAAGGTGGACCGCAAGGCGCTGCCCCGCCCCGACTCGGCCGCGCACGGCGGGACGGTCAGGCCGGGGACGCCGCTTGAGGAAGTGCTGGCCGGAGTCTGGTGCGAGGTGCTGGGGCTGGAGGGCGTCGGCGCCGCGGACAACTTCTTCGACATCGGCGGCCACTCGCTCAAGGCCGTGCAGGTCGTCACGCGCCTCTCCGACCTTTTGCGCGTCGAGCTGCCGGTGAGGGCGCTCTTCGAGGCGCCGACCGTGCAGAGCCTCGCCGGCGTCGTCGAGCGCGCGTTGAAGCTCGAACGCGGCGCGGCGCATCTGCCCGTCGAGCGCACGCCGCGCGACGGCCGCCTGCCGCTCTCCTACGCGCAGCAGCGGCTCTGGTTCCTCGACCAGCTCACGCCCGGCGGCAACGCCTATAACCTTCCGGCCGAAGTCCTCCTCGGGCCCGACCTCGACGTGAACGCGCTCGCGCAGGCGCTCGGCGAAGTCGTCCGCCGCCACGAGGCGCTGCGCACCACCTTCGCCCTCGACTCGGGCGAGCCTTCGCAGGTCATCCACCCGCCCGCGCCCGTCGGGCTCCCGCTCGTTGACCTCTCGGGTCTGCCCGAGCAGGCGCGGCAGGAGGCGGCCGACCGCCTGCGGCGCGAGCACGCGCTGCGGCCGTTCGACCTGTCGGCCGGGCCGCTGCTGCGCGCCGCCCTCGTCCGCCTCGGCGGAGGCCGCGGACACCTCTTCCTCCTCTGCCTCCACCACGTCGTCTCCGACGGCTGGTCCATGGGCGTGCTCCTCTCGGAAATGCGCCGCCTCTACGCCGAGTTCCGACGCGGCCTCCCCTCCCCGCTCACGGAGCTGGCAGTCCAGTACGCCGACTACGCCGCCTGGCAGCGCCAGTGGCTGCGGGGCGAGGCGCTGGCCGCGGAACTCGACCACTGGAAGCGCGCCCTCGACGGCGCCCCCACGCTCCTTGAGCTTGAGACGGCCCGACCCTCGTCGAAGGCTCAGGCCGCAGGGACGGCGCACTGCCCCGTAGCCCTCTCGGCGGAGGCTTCGCGCTCACTCAAAGAGTTCGCGCGCAGGGAAGGCGTCACCCCCTTCATGGCGCTGATGGCGGGGTTCCACGCGCTGCTGCACCGCTACACGGGGCAGGACGACGTACTCGTCGGCACCCCCGTCGCCGGACGCGCCCGCGTCGAACTCGAACCGCTCGTCGGCTTCTTCGTCAACATGCTCCCCGTCCGCG
>DASVUF010000098.1:0-3478 GCA_036387195.1 Pyrinomonadaceae bacterium
CGCGGCGGGCCGTCGCCGTGGCCCGCCGCGCGCCCCCTGTCCGCCCGTCAGTCTACCCGCTACTGCCTCGCGGGCGCGGCCGGCGCGGGGGCCGGCGGCACGAAGAGCGCGTTCAGCACGCCCGCCATGCGGTAGCCGGCCAGCGCCAGCCGCCTGCGCGCGAGCCGCTGCGCCGCGTCGGTGTACTCCTTCGACGGCGCGGAGTTCTCCGAGATGTTCCTGTAGACGACCTGCCGCGCGAGCGTGTTGCTCTCGATGACCCATGTGTGCGGGTCGAGGTCTGTCCACTCGGGCATTGACTCGGCCGGGAACTCCTTCATCGCGGCCTGCGCCAGCGAGAGGATGTTCGCCTTGCCCGCGGCGTCCAGCGGCCGCTTCGGGCTCTGCGTCCCCCACTGCAAGCCCGCCGCGTCCCAGAAGAAGTGCAGGTTGGAGTTGCGGTTGTCGGGCGGCAGTTGGATGCGGAAGCCGTTGCCGCCCGCGTCGCCGTTCGGGTTCGCGGCGCTGTAGCGCGTCGCCGCGTGCAGAGGCTGGTGGACGTCGCCGACGAGGTGGTAGAGGAAGCCGAGCGTCTCGGCGTCGCGCTTGTTCGAGCCCGCGCCCTTGCGCAGCGTGTTGACGGCCCAGTTGATGCGCGACAGCACGTTCTCGGGCTCGGCGCCGACGTTCGTCCTCTCGGGCGCGCCGTCCCAGATGGGGCGGAAGTCTATGTAATGCCAGGGCGCGTACTCGTCGTTGATGGAGTCGCCGCGGAAGTCGTCCATCCAGACGGCTATCTCGACGGGGTCGTAGGTCTTCTCGCACGTCTCGGGCGTGTAGTAGCCCGCGCACAGGTGGATGAGCGGCCGGCGGTTCGGCGGCGTGACGAGCAGGGCGTCAACCCTCGCCTTCGCCGCGGGCGTCAGGCGCAGGTAGGCGACCTGCGCCACGACCATGTGCCCCGTGTCGTGCCACGCCAGCGCGCCCGACGGCAGCGCCAGCAGCAGCGCGCAGGCGACGAAGACCCTACTGATGAAGCGCATCGTTTCTCTCCTCCGGAAGGCGCGCCGCCGGGCCCCGGCGGCGCCGGGCGCGGGCCCCTGAAAATTCTCACCTGTAGAGCAGCACGCGCGAGCGCGCGCGGCGGAACTCGGCGAGGCGCGGCTGCCACGCGCGCTCTATCTCGCCGGGGTCGTCGGCGCGGCGGACGCGCTCCAGCGTGTCGGCGTTGACGAGCAGCCGCCCGTAGCCCTCGACCTTCCAGTCGTTCGGGTGCAGGCGGCGGAGCGCGACCGCCATCTCCAGCCCCGCGCGGACGGGGCGGAAGCGCGCGCGGTCGGTGACGACGACGTTGACGCCGCCGCACTCCTGGTCTTTGTGGACCGAGGCGCGCGGCGTGAACCGCACGGGCACGAAGCGGACGCCCGCCAGCCCGCGGCCGTTGAGGTAGGCGGCGAGCCTGCGGCCGTCGAGCCACGGCGCGCCGACCACCTCGAACGGCGTGTCCGTCCCGCGCCCGACCGAGACGTTGGTCGTCTCGAGCAGCCCGACGCCCGGGTAGAGCGTCGCCGCCGTCAGGCTCCGCATGTTGGGCGAGGGGTTGACCCACGTCTGCCCCGTCGCGTCGAGCCACATCCCGCGCCGCCAGTTCTCCATCCTGACGACGCGCAGGTCGCAGCCGAACTTGCGCTGCTCGTTGAAGAGGCGCGCCAGCTCGCCCATCGTCATCCCGTGGCGGACGGGGATGGCGTGGTAGGCGACGAAGGCGAGCTTGTCCTCGTCGGCCACGGGCCCCTCGACCTCGGCGCCGCCGACGGGGTTGGGGCGGTCGAGGACGAAGACGGGGACGCGCGCCCTGCCCGCCTCCTCCAGCACGTTGCCGAGCGTGGCCATGTAGGTGTAGAAGCGCGCGCCCACGTCCTGTATGTCGAAGACGAGCGCGTCGAGCCCCTTCAACTGCTCGGGCTTCGGCCGGCGCGTCTCGCCGTAGAGCGAGAAGACGGGCAGCCCCGTCTTCTCGTCGGTCGCGTCCGAGATTTTCTCGTCGAGCTGGCCGCGGATGCCGTGCTCGGGCGCGAAGAGGGCGACGAGTTTGACACCCGGCGCCTCGCGCAGCACGTCAATCGTCTGCCGCCCGGCGAGGTCGCGCCCCGTGTGGTTCGTGACGAGCCCGACGCGCATGCCCTGAAGCTCTTTGAAGCCGCCGCGCGCCAGCACGTCCACGCCGTTGAGGACTTCGGCCGGCTCGGGCGCGAGCGCGCCGGCCTGCTCGGCGCCGCGCGCCTCGGCGGCGGAGGCGTTGAACCTCGCCAGCCCCGCCAGCATCTCCTGCACGTACTGCGCCTGCTCCAGCCGCGCGCGCCCCACGGTCGCCACGTCCGTGACGGCGCCGGCGGCGACGTTCGCCACGCGCGCGCGCAAGGGGCCGACGTCGCCCTTGCCTTCGGGGTGGACGCGGTTCGAGAGGAAGACGACGAAAGTCTCGCTGGCCGGGTCGAGCCAGAGGGACGTGCCCGTGAAGCCCGTGTGGCCGAACGAGCCCACGGGGAAGAGGTCGCCGCGGTTGGTCGAGAAGGTCGTGTGGACGTCCCAGCCGAGGCCGCGCGCGCCGCCGTCTTCGGTGACCTGCCGCGGGCGCGTCATCTCGGCGACGCCGAGCGGCGAGAGTATGCGCGCGCCGCCGTACTCGCCGCCGTTCAGGATCATCTGGCAGAAGACGGCGAGGTCGTCGGCGGTCGAGAAGAGGCCGGCGTGCCCGGCGACGCCGCCCATGCGGTTCGCGGTCGGGTCGTGAACCTCGCCGCGCAGCATGCGCCCGGCGTCGGGGCCCGCCGCGCCCGCCCCGCCGAGGTAACTCCTCATCCCGCGCACGCTCTCGGTCGGCGCGACGCGCGCGCGCAGCCCGGCCGGCGGGCGGAACCCCGTGTCCTTCATGCCGAGCGGCTCGAAAATGTTCCTGCGCGCGAAGGCGTCGAGCGGCTCGCCGGCGACGCGGCCGACGACCTCGCCGAGCGCTATCATGCCGATGTCGCTGTAGACGAAGCGCGCGCCCGGCGCCGAGCGCAGCGGCTCGGCGTAGAGCCGCTTGAGCATCTCTTCGTGACCCGACCACGGCTCGGCGAGGTCGAAGTCGGGCGCGTAGCCCGAGCGGTGCGTCAGCAGGTGCTCGACGGTGATGCGCTCGCGCCCCTCGCCCTTCAGCTCGGGGATGTAGCGCGAGACGGGGTCGGCCAGCCTGAGGCGGCCGCGCTCGACGAGTATCATCGCGCTCGTCGTCGTCGCCACGACCTTGGTCAGGCTCGCCACGTCGAAGACGGTGTCGGGCGTCATCTCCTCGCGCCCGGGGACGAGGGCGCGCGCGCCGTAAGCCTTGCGCCAGACGACGCCGCCGCGGCGCGCGACGAGGACGACCGCGCCCGGCAGCTCCCCCCTCCCTATCGCCTCGGCGACCGCGCCGTCTATGAAGGCCAGGCGGTCGGCGGCCACCGCGACCTTCGCG
>DASVUF010000099.1:0-10557 GCA_036387195.1 Pyrinomonadaceae bacterium
TAAGAGGTGTTGACGGACTAGTTGCAGTTGGTGACCGGGCTGGCGCACTGCGCGTCCGGTTCCAGCCAGCCGGTGAGGTTCTTATACCTGACCCGCATCATGCCGCCGGAGCAGCCCGCGACGCGCGCCTCGGCCTCGGGCGGAATCGTGCCCACGGCCTTGCCCCTCCCCGCGGCGGCGTAGAGCCTGACGCCCTTCGTGCCGTAGCCCCGCGTCGAGACGCCGAGCATGTTGCCCGAGACCCAGCCCTTCCCGTCGAAGACGACCGAGCCCATGACAGTCTCGGCCCGCTCTATCTGCACCCAGCCGTTCGGGCTCGAGGCGACGATGTTGACCGTCGTCCCCTCCTCGTCCAGCGGGATGACGGCGACGACCTTCCCGGCCGGCCCGGGCGCGTCGCGGACGTTCAAGCCCCCGGGGTCTTTATCAACGACGTACGCCTCGACCTTGCAGGCGGCGGGGGCGGCGGCGCCCGGCGCGGCAGGCGCGGCGCGGCCGGCGGAAACGAGCGCGGCGAGCGCGGCGGCGCAGAGCGAAGCGGCGAGCATCTTTTTCATGGCGGGCATGATAACCGAAATTGCCGCGGCCGCGTCGCCCGGCCGCCTACGCCTCGACGCCGAAATAGTAGATGACGAGGGGCTCGGAACCGTCGTTGATTAACTCGTGCTCCTCGCCCGGCGCCACGGCGACGCAGACGCCGGGCGCGAGCGTCTGCACGACGCCCTCGACCCTCAGAACCCCGGAGCCCCGCTCGACGAAGAAGACTTCCGACATGTCGCCGTGCCGGTGGGCGCGCGCCGCCTGACCGGGCAGCAGGCTCGCCCGCGCGAAGTTCGTCAGGCGCGGCGCGTCGCCCCCGCGCAGCAGCGTCTGCTTTTTAATCTCGGGGTTGTGTGAGACGCCCTCCTCGGGCGCGTCGGCCAGCGAGACTCTCTTCATACGCCCCCGCGGGCGGCAGGCCGGCGGCGCCCGCGACGCCCCCGCGCCTGCGGCAGCACGACCGCCAGTTGCCCGCCGACGTAGAGCGCGGCCAGCACGGCCAGCCCCAGCTTGTTGCCGGCCCACAGCCGCCCGAGCAGGGAGAAGTCCCCCGCGTCCGAGGCCGTCAGCCGCCCGGCGACCCAGTAGTTGTAGGACGTGACCGCGGTGAGGCACGAGGCGCTGGCGAAGTCTGAGCGCGCGCCCGCCAGCAGGTAGCCGACCGCCGGCCAGACGACGAACCCGAGCCCGAGCGGGTAGATGCCGAGCGCCGAGAAGAGTTCCGGCCCCAGCGGGTCGGGGGCGGCGGCGGCGCACAGTATGGTCAGCGCCCCGGAGAAAACGAACCCGACCTTGACGAACTCAAGCTGCTCCTCGGTCACGTCGCGGCGCACCTCTCAAAGACTGCCTGGAAACGGGAGGCGGGCCGGAAGGGCGGCGAGGCCGCGCCGTGTCCGAACCCGCCGAGGAGAACCCGGGTTGTTTAGTTGACGCCCCAGCCGGCGGTCGAGGCCAGCGCCCCCTCGTGCTGTTGCGCGCGCAGCTCGCGCTCGGCCAGCTTCATGTCGCTGTCCACCATGATGCGGACGAGTTCTTTGAAGCTCACCTTCGGCTCCCAGCCGAGGATGGCGCGCGCCTTCGACGGGTCGCCGAGCAGGAGGTCAACCTCGGCCGGGCGGAAGTAGCGCGGGTCTATCTCGACGTACTGCTCCCAGTCGAGTCCGAGGTGGCCGAATGCCTCTTCGAGGAACTCCCTGACCGTGTGCGTCTCGCCCGTCGCCACCACGTAATCGTCCGGCTCCTCGGCCTGCATCATCAGCCACATGGCCTCGACGTAGTCGCGCGCGTAGCCCCAGTCGCGCTGCGCGTCGAGGTTGCCCATGTAGAGCTTCCGCTGGAGCCCGAGCTTGATGCGCGTCGCGGCGCGCGTGATCTTGCGCGAGACGAACGTCTCGCCGCGGCGCTCGGACTCGTGGTTGAAGAGGATGCCGTTGCAGGCGAACATCCCGTAAGACTCCCGGTAGTTGACCGTAATCCAGTAGGCGTACGCCTTGGCGCAGGCGTAGGGCGAGCGCGGGTAGAAGGGCGTCCGCTCGGTCTGCGGCGTCTCGACCACCTTGCCGTACAGCTCCGACGAAGACGCCTGGTAGAACTTCGGGCTGATGCCGGCCTCGCGGATGGCCTCCAGCAGCCTGACGGCGCCGAGCCCCGTCACCTCGCCCGTGTACTCGGGCACGTCGTAGCTGACGCGGACGTGCGACTGCGCGCCGAGGTTGTAAATCTCGTCGGGCTGTATCTGCCGGATGAGCGTGTTCAGGGAGCTGGAGTCGTTCAGGTCGCCGTAGACGAGTCTGAGGCGCGCGCCCGGCTCGTGCGGGTCCTGGTACAGGTGGTCAATGCGGTCCGTGTTGAACGACGACGAGCGGCGGATGATGCCGTAAACGTCGTAACCCTTTTCCAACAGCAACTCGGTCAGGAACGACCCGTCCTGGCCCGTGATGCCCGTGATGAGAGCGCGTTTTGTCATCTTCGAGACATTTCCTAAGGAGAAGCTGGCGGCCGGGGACTCGACGGGCCCCGCCCTCGACAAACCCCACTGTGTAGTCGGCGGCGCACAGAGTGTAACGCGCGTGGCGAGCAAATTCCAAGCGGGGCGCCTTCCCCCCGCGCGACCCCTCGGCGCGGGCGGGCGCGCGCAGGCCCCGACGCCGCGGCCTACTTAAAATTCGGGGCGTGCAGGCGCGCCCTGAGCAGGGACACGATGAGGTCGGCGGCCTCCTCGGCGGAGACGTGCGTCGTGTCAATCACGACCTCCGGGTTCTCCGGCCGCTCGTAGGGCGAGTCAATGCCCGTAAAATTCTTAATCTCGCCGGCGCGCGCCTTCTTGTAGAGCCCCTTCGGGTCGCGCCCCTCGGCCACGTGCAGCGGGGCGTCAATGAAGACTTCGAGGAACTCGTCGTCGTCGAGCAGGCCGCGCACCATCCGCCGCTCGGCGCGGTAGGGCGAGATGAAGGAGCAGAGGACGATGAGCCCGGCGTCCACCATCAGCCGCGCCACCTCCCCGGCGCGGCGTATGTTCTCCACGCGGTCGGCGTCGCTGAAGCCGAGGTCTTTGTTGAGCCCGTGCCTGACGTTGTCGCCGTCGAGCAGGTAGGTGTGCGCCCCGAGGACGCTCAGCTTGCGCTGGACGAGGTTGGCGATGGTCGTCTTGCCCGCGCCCGAGAGCCCCGTGAACCAGACGGCGCAGGGCTGCTGGTTCTTCATCGCGGAGAGCTGCGACTTGTCCACGTCAACGTGCTGGTAGTGGATGTTGGTGGCCCTGCGCAGCCCGCAATCTATCATCCCGGCGCCGACGGTCTGGTTGGTGATGCGGTCAATCAGGATGAAGGCCCCGAGCCGGCGGTTCTGCGCGTACGGCTCGAAGGCGACGGGCTGCGACACGTAGACGTTGCAGCGGCCTATCTCGTTCAGCGCGAGCGAACGCCCCGGCCGCCGCTCCTGCGTGTTCACGTCGACCTTGTATTCGAGCAGGGTGACGGAGGCGGGCAGCGTGGCCGCGCCGAGCTTGAGCAGGTACGGCCGCCCGGGCAGCATCGGGTCGCCGCCCATCCAGAAGAGGAGCGCGGCGAACTGGTTCGCCACCTCGGGCCTCGCCTTCGGGTCAACGAGCACGTCGCCGCGCGCGATGTCGAGTTCGTCCGCCAGCACCAGCGTGACCGCGTCGCCCTCGGCCGCCGAGGGCACGTCGCCGTCGGCGGTGACTATCCGGACGACGCGCGTCTCGCGCCCGGAGCCGGCGACCACCACGGGGTCGCCCAACGCGAGGCGGCCGCTCGCGACCGAGCCGCAGAACCCGCGGAAGTCCTGGTGGGGGCGGTTCACCCACTGGACCGGCATGCGGAACGGGCGGGCGCCGTCGGCGCGCCCGACGTTGACCTCTTCGAGCCGCCCGAGCAGCGTGGGGCCCGCGTGCCAGGGCGTGTTGGCGCTCCGGCCGACGACGTTGTCGCCGTGGCGCGCCGAGATGGGGATGGGCACGACCGCGTCGAAGGCGGTGGCGCGCGTCTTCGACGCGTAGTCGGCCACGATCTCTTCGAAACGCGCCTGCGAAAATCCGACGAGGTCCATCTTGTTGACGGCCAGCACGACCTGCCGGATGCCCAGCATGTGGACGATGTGCGTGTGGCGGAGGGTCTGGGTCAGGACCCCCTTGCGCGCGTCAATCAGGATGACGGCCAGGTCGGAGTTCGACGCGCCGGTCGCCATGTTGCGCGAGAACTGCTCGTGCCCCGGCGTGTCCGCGACGATGAAGGAGCGGCGCGCGGTGGTGAAGAACCTGTAGGCCACGTCAATCGTGATGCCCTGCTCGCGCTCGGCCTCTAGGCCGTCCACCAGGAGGGCGAAGTCCACGCCCTCGCCCGCCGCGCCGTGCCGCCTGGAGTCCTGCTCCAGCGCCGCGAGCTGGTCGTCCATGATGAGCTTCGTGTCGTGGAGCAGCCTGCCGATGAGCGTTGACTTGCCGTCGTCCACCGAGCCGCACGTCAGGAAGCGCAGCAGCCCCCCGGGGGCCGGAGCCTCTTCGCCCGGGGCGGCCCCCTCGGCTTCGCGCAGCGACGTCATTAAAAGTATCCCTCCCGCTTCTTCTTCTCCATCGAGGCGGCCTCGTCGCCGTCTATCAGCCGGCCCTGCCGCTCCGAGGTTCGCGCCGAGCGCATCTCGGCGAGCACCTCCTCAAGCGTCGCGGCCTCGGACGGCGTCGCGCCGCTCAGCGGCCAATCGCCGAGCGTGCGGAAGCGCACGAGCGCCTCGGACGGCCGCTCGCCCGGGCGGTGCTCCATGCGCTCGTCGTCCACCACTATCAGGACGCCCTCGCGCCGCACGACCGGGCGCCGTTTGGCGAAATAGAGCGGGACGATGGGGATGGACTCGGCGCGGATGTACTCCCAGACGTCGAACTCCGTCCAGTTCGAGAGCGGGAAGACGCGCACCGTCTCGCCGCGCGCGACGCGCGTGTTGTAGAGGTTCCAAAGCTCCGGCCGCTGGTTGCGCGGGTCCCATGCGTGGCCGGGCGAACGGACTGAGAAGACGCGCTCCTTGGCGCGGCTCTTCTCCTCGTCGCGGCGCCCGCCGCCCAGCGCCGCGTCGAAGCCGTGCGCGTCAATGCCGGCCTTGAGCGCTTCTATCAGCATCAGCCGCGTCCACTCGCGCGAGTCGGTGTTGAAGGGGGTCAGGCCGAGGCCCGCGGCCTGACTGTTGGACTGCACGATGAGACGCAGCCCGAGGCTTTCGGTCAGCGCGTCGCGGTGCTCAATCATGTCGCGGAAGTCCCACCCCGTCGCGATGTGCATCAGCGGGAACGGCGGCTTCGACGGCCAGAAAGCCTTCAGCGCCAGGTGGAGCATGACCGAGGAGTCCTTGCCGATGGAGTACAGCATGACGGGGTTGCGGAACTCGGCCACGACCTCGCGCATGATGAAGATGGACTCGGCCTCCAGGGCGCGCAGTTGGCCCGGCAGCGGGCGCGTTCGGCGGTCGGCCGTCGCGCCGAAGCGCCCGGCGTACCGCAGGATGTCTTGCCTGTTTGGGCCCATAATCTTTGACGCCGGGGCGCGCCCCTTCAGCCCGCGCCCGCCGCGTTCGTCCTGAGGCCGGCCGCGCGCGCGGAGCCGGCGCCCCCGAACAGCCGCCCGACCGAGGGGGACGGCCCCGTCTGAAAGGGTTGACTCAGGTGGTTCACGCCCGGCAGGAGTCAGTCATCGCCGAACTCCCGTTAGAAGGTAATATAGCCCAGCCCGCGCTCCCGGGCGACAGCGGAAGCCGGAGCGCCCGGAAGAGGTCGGACTCCGTGACGGCCCGCCCCTCGCTGCCCCCCTCCCCCACTCCGGGCGGAAGGGCGCGCACGCGCCCCGCGGAGCACAAAGGCCACCCTGCGCTACGACCAGCCGCGTTGTTGAAGTTGTAGCGGAGGAGCCCGATGAGCGCGCACGCGGGCGCCGCAGAGACTACCGTCACGACCGGCCGCGCGTTGACCGGCGAGACGACGAGTATGACCAGGGACGCGAAGGGCGAGGCGCCCGTCGCCAGCCCGTCGAACCCGTCTATGAGGTTGAAGCGTTGCTGACGCCGGCGACCCACTCGACGGCGAGCGCGAACCACAGCAACGGGGGCAGGTGGAAAGACCCGACGGGGGAAATCGTCAGCGCCTCTGATGCGCCCGCCGAGGCAATAGAGTAGCACGGCCGCGGCGTCCCGCGCGACGAACGACCACACGGCGCACGCCCCCGTGGGTCGCCGAGCGCCCCGAGGGAGTGAAGCGCGCGCGTCTACTTTAAAGCTTAGACGTGCTGAAGGGGTCGGCCTGAAGACCTGAACCGTTGCCGAGCGCGGCGGCGCCCTCGTGGCGCAGCAGCCGCGAGATGAGTTCGCCGCGGCGGCGGACGCCGAACTTGATGAAGAGGTGGCGCATGTGGAACTTGACCGTCTGCTCGCTGATGCAGAGGCGGTCGCCGATTCCGGCGTTGGTGAGCCCTTCGGCGCAGCAGAGCGCGACCTGCGCCTCGCGGCGGCTGAGGTCGTAGCCGCTCACCACGCGCTCCAGCGCCGGCAGGAAGCCCGCGCCGCGCGCGTGGCTCCGGTACTCCTTCGGGAAGGGGTCGAGCCCTGCGGCGAGCCGGCGCTCGAAAATCTCCTCGGGGCCGTAGACGAGGTAGAAGCTTCCGGCCCCCTCCTCCGCGCCGTCTTCGGCGGCCGAGCGCTTGCAGTCAATGCTCAGCTTGGCGACGAGGCCGGCGCGCGCGCGCCGCAGGGTCGTGTAGCTCCCCAGCCCGGTCAACTCCAGCAGGCGCCGGAGGTTGAGGCTCCCGACCGAGGAGGGGCTTTCGCCGCCCGCGGCCGCGCGCAGCGCCTCGTAGAGCGTCTGCTCCGCCGTGGAATGGCTGAGCGCTAGGAGCGCCATCGCGCCTTGTTTAGTGGTGTCCATCGCTGCCTCGGGGAATGTTTGAATGCTTACAGGGGCGCACGCGCGCCGTAAGGTGTGACAAAAAAACTACTCACGGGTGGACGCGGAGACGGGAGCGCGCACGCGAGCCCGGACTTTTGAGGTCGCGAAACAGCCGGTTAAGAGGGGCTTCAGGTCGCGTCTCGAACCGGCGGGCGCTCTCCGCTTGCCGGCTCCCGCGGCCGCGAACCGGAGCGGGTAACGTCAAACCGGCGCGAAGTCCAGCAAAAATTACACGCACGTCAACTTATTCCTACTAACGAGCCCCCGCCGGTCTACTTTATGCGACACGGCCGGCCGGAGATTGTGCGGCCGGGATACTATCAATCAGCTTTGAGGGGAAAACGTCCCCTGCTGTACACATCGAAACTTTTCCGGGTGCACAAAAGGCGTCTCGAAAGGAGGCCGGGGCGTAAGATTTGCCCGCCCTTTGAGCCGCTTCCGCCGGCCGCCGGGTGATTCAGACGCCGGCCGGGGCGGCGTGTGACCGGGGGCGCGGACGTAGACATGCTCTGGAGGCCGTCCCGACGGCCCTTATGCCGCCCGCCGTGAAAACATTACACGCCGGCGACGCGGCCCGCGCGCGCGGGCGGTGGTTGCGCTCCCGCGGGCGACTCTGGTACTCATACACGCCTCCACACACGCCCGAAGAATCCGACGGAGGGAAACCGCGATGAAACGTCAGAGACTATTGCTGCTGCTGCTCGCCTGCGCGCTCTTCACGCTGTCGCCGGCGGGCGCGGCGTCGGCGCAGACGCCTGCGCGAACGAACGACCTGCCGAGCGAGACGCCCGCACGGTTCACGCCGACGGACGAGGGCTTCGACCACACGCGCCGCGAGGTGATGATTCCGATGCGCGACGGCGTGAGGCTCCACACCGTCATCCTCACGCCGAAGGGCGCGAGGCGCGCGCCGATGCTGCTGACGCGCACGCCCTACGACGCGTCGGCGCTGACGACCCACAACGCGAGCGGGCACATGGGCCCGGCGCTGGCCGGCTACGACAACGCGGCGGACGTCATCGTCGAGGGCGGCTACATCCGCGTCGTGCAGGACGTGCGGGGCAAGTACGGCTCCGAGGGCGACTACGTGATGAACCGCCCCCTGCGGGGGCCGCAGAACCCGACCGCGGTTGACCACGCCACCGACACCTACGACACCATCGAGTGGCTGGTGAAGAACGTCGCCGAGTCGAACGGGCGCGTCGGCGTCATCGGCATCTCTTACGACGGCTTCCTCGCGCTGATGGGGATGGTTGACCCGCACCCGGCGCTCAAGGTCGCCGTGCCGATGAACCCGATGGTGGACGGCTGGCTGGGCGACGACTGGTTCCACAACGGGGCGTTCCGCCAGCAGATGATGCCCTACGTCTACGAGCAGGAGGCGACGCGCGACAACTCGGCCGCGTGGCCGGCCGAGCACTTCGACGACTACGACGCCTACCTGCGCGCGGGCTCGGCGGGCGAACTGGGGCGGCGGCGCGGCATGGAGCAGCTCGGCTTCTGGCGCAAGCTCATCGCGCACGCGGCCTACGACGCCTTCTGGCAGGAGCAGGCGGTTGACAGGATTCTGGCCGCGCGCCCGCTCGGCGTGCCCGTCATGATAGTGCACAGCCTCTGGGACCAGGAGGACATCTACGGCGCGCCCGCCGTCTACAGGGCCCTGGAGCCGAAGGACGCGAACAACGACAAGGTCTTCCTCGTCATGGGCCCCTGGCACCACGGGCAGGCCATCCGCGAGGGCAGCTCTCTCGGCGCGCTGCGCTTCGGCGCCGACACGGCGCTCCAGTGGCGGCAGGAGGTGCTGCGCCCCTTCCTCGACCAGTACCTGAAGGAGGGCGCGCCGCGCGCCGACGTCGCGCCCGTGACGGCCTTCGAGACGGGGACGAACCGCTGGCGGCGTCTGCGTTCGTGGCCCGCGGGCTGCGACGCGGGGTGCGCCGTCAGGCAGACGCCGCTCTACCTCTCGGCGGGGCTGCGCGCGCGCTTCGACGCGCCGAAGGCGGGCGAGGCCGAGTTCGACGAGTACGTCTCAGACCCCTCGAAGCCCGTCCCCTTCCGCGCGCGCCCCGTGCGCCCCGTGGGCGCGTCCGACGGCACGTGGCGGCAGTGGCTCGTGGACGACCAGCGCGAGGCTTCCGGCCGCACGGACGTCGTGACCTACGCCTCCGAGCCGCTGACCGCGCCCGTCAAGATAAGCGGCGAGCCCTTCGCCAACCTCTTCGCCTCGACCTCGGGGACGGACTCCGACTGGGTGGTCAAGCTCATAGACGTCTACCCGGACGAGGTCGCCGGGCAGCCCGCCATGGGCGGCTACCAGCTCATGGTCTCGGGCGACATCTTCCGCGGCCGCTACCGCGAGAGCCTTGAGAAGCCCTCGGCGCTCGAGCCGGGCAGGGCGCTCCTCTACCGCTTCCGCCTGCCGACCGCCAACCACACGTTCCTGCCCGGCCACCGCATCATGGTGCAGGTGCAGTCGAGCTGGTTCCCGCTCTACGACCGCAACCCGCAGACCTTCGTCCCGAACATCTTCTGGGCCAAGCCCTCGGACTTCCGCAGGGCGACGCAGAGGGTCTACCACGCGCCCGGCCGCGCGAGCTTCGTCGAACTGCCCCTCGTCACCGCGCCCTAGCGCCGCCGCCCGCGGGCGCGATGCGGCGCGGGGCGGGCGCGCGGTCAGACGACATCTTCGCCGGGCGGGCGCGCGCCCCGCGGCGCGGGGTCTTCGAGTGGGGGGTCGGCCTCCAGCTCGGCGAGGCGCGCGCGCTTGAGGTTGAGGGCGGCTTCGAGGTAGGCCAGCGAGCGGCGGGCGTTGAGCAGCGCCTCGGTGACGCGCGCGAGCCGGCCGAGCGCCTCGGCCTGGTCGTGGAAGAGCTGGCGGCGCACGCCGTCGAGGACGCAGAGCGTGCCGAGCCTGCGCCCCTCGGCCGAGGTGAGCGGGAAGCCCGCGTAGAAGCGGATGTAGGGCTCCTCAAGCACGAGGGGGTTGTCGCGGAAGCGTTCGTCGTCGAGCGCGTCGGTGACGACGAGCGGGCCGGGGCGGAGGATGGCGTGCGCGCAGAAGGAGACGTCGCGCGGCGTCTCGCGCGGCTCGAAGCCGACGCGCGCCTTGAACCACTGGCGGTCGGCGTCCACGAAGGTGATGAGCGCCGTCGGCGTGTGGCAGACGTAGGAGGCCAGGCGCGCTATCTCGTCGAACTCCTCCTCGGGCTCCGTGTCCAGAATCCTGAACCGGCGCAGCGTCTCGATTCTTTCGCGCTCGTCGGGCGGCAAAGGCGCTCTCATGCAGGTTCCCCCCCGCCCGCGGCGGAAGGCGTCCGCGGCGGGCAGCCTCGCTTTTACGACGCCGGGCGCGGGGAATGCAAGTCGGGGGCGGCGACGAAGGGAGCCGCCGCCCCCCACGGGTGAGGCGTATACCACTCATGTAAAGAGCGAGCGAAACGTTACGCGCCCGGCGCGAACGTGATTCCGGGCCGGCGCCCACGCGCGCTTCGCCCGGACGCCCGCCGGGGCCGCCGGCCGCCTTCCGAGCCGCCGGCGGACGCAGAGAGGGGCGCGCTTCCCGCGCGGGAAGCGCGCCC
>DASVUF010000100.1:0-20760 GCA_036387195.1 Pyrinomonadaceae bacterium
CGTGGCTTCGGGCCTCCCCGCGGCGCTTCCCGTCGGCGGCCGGGCCTCTACGTCTTAGATGAACGCGAAGTCGAACTGCTCTTGGTGAACGTGCTCGTCGGAGTCGATGTCCACGGCGCCGAGGTACGCCTCGATCTCGCCGAGCACGTCGCGCTCGGTCGAGCGCAGCGCGCGGGCGACTTCGGGGTTGAGCCTGAGCGTCGTCTGCTTGAACCGCTCGCCGTCGTTGGCGCGTGCGATGCGGCGCGCCTCTTCGAGTATCTCGTAGCAGACCGTCTGCGCAGACTTCACGAGCCCCGCGCCCGTGCAGTACGGGCAGGGGCTGCACAGCGTCCTTTCGAGCGACTGCTTGACGCGCTTGCGCGTCATGATGACGAGGCCGAAGTCGTTGAACGAAAGCACCTTCGTCGGCGACTTGTCCTGCCGCAGCGCGTCCTGCAGGGCTTGCAGCACGCGCGCGCGGTTGCGCCGCTCCTCCATGTCAATCAGGTCGAGGACGAGGATGCCGCCGAGGTCGCGCAGGCGCACCTGGCGGGCTATCTCCTCGACCGCCTCCATGTTGGTGCGGGTGATGGTGTCTTCGAGGCGGGAGCCGCCGCGGCCGACGAACTTGCCCGTGTTGACGTCAATGGCGACGAGCGCCTCGGTCTGGTTGATGACGAGGTAGCCGCCCGACTTCAGCCACACGCGCGGCTTGATGGCCTTGTCTATCTCGGCCTGCACGCCGTAGGTTTCGAGGATGGGCTCCTCGCGCGTGTAGAGCTTGACGCGGTTGACGAGCCGCGGCTGGATGCGGTTGATGAACTCGACGATTTCGAGGTACTCCTCCTCGGAGTCCACGCGGATGGCGGCGAAGTCCTCGGAGAGCTGGTCACGCAGGAGGCGCTGGACGAGGTCGAGGTCCTTGTGGACGATGGTCGCGGGCTTCGACTTCTCGGCGCTCTTGCGGATGTCGCGCCACGTGCGGATGAGGTAGAGCGCGTCGTCGCGCAGGTCCTGCTCGCTGATGCCGACGCCGGCCGTGCGGACGATGAAGCCGCCCGAGGGCACGTCCTCCTCCTTGACGATGGCCTGGATGAGCTTGCGCAGGCGCGCGCGCTCCTGGTCGCTCTCGATCTTGCGCGAGACGCCGACGTGCTCGATGGTCGGCATGTAGACGAGGAAGCGGCCCGGCAGCGCGATGTGCGACGTGATGCGCGCGCCCTTCGCGGCGATGGGCTCCTTGGCTATCTGGACGATGATCTCCTGGCCTTCGCGCAGGAGGTCGGTGATGGTCGGCTGGCGGTCGCGGCGGCCTCGGCCGCCCGACTCGCGCGGCGCGCGCTCTCCGCCGCCGCCGCCGCTGCGCCCCTCGCGGCCGTCCCCGCCGCCGCCGCGCGCCTCGCGGCCGGCGTCCCTGCCGCCGTCTCTACCGCCGTCTCTACCGCCGCCGCCGCCGTCGCGGCCGCCCGGGCGGCCCGCGGCGTCACGGCTGTCGCGGCCGCGCTCGCCGCCACGTTCGCCGCCACGTTCGCCGCCACGCTCGCCGCCGCGCTCGCGGCCTCGGCCGCCGCGCTCGCCGCGCTCGCGGCGCTCGGGACGCTCGGCGCGTTCTGCGCGCTCCGGGCGCTCGGGACGCTCGGCGTGCGGGGCCTGGGACTGCTGTTGCGGCTGCGCCGCCGCCGCGGGCGCGGGCGCCTCGACGACGATTTCGGCGCCGCCGTTGTCGTCAGCCGCGACTTCGACTTCGGCGGCGTGGCCGTCGCCGTTGCCGTCGCCGTTGCCGTCGCCGTCACCGTTCTCCTGCTGCTCGCCGCCGGGCCCCGTGCCCGGCTTGCGGCGGCGTCGCCCGCCGCGGCGCGCGAACTCGCCGCGCCCCGGGCGCTGCGTCACGCTCGCCTCGGCGTCCGCGTCGTCGCCCTCGCCCTCGCCGCCCGACTTCTTGCTCGAACGCTTCGAGCCGCCCTTCGCGGCCCCCTTCTTGGACGCCGACTTCTTGGACGCCGACTTCTTCGACGACTTCTTCGACGAGGCCGCGGCCTCGCCGCCCTCGTCGCCCGCCGCCTCGTCGCCGTCCTCGTCGTCGGGGGCGGCGGCCTTCTTCAAAGCCTTCTTCGAAGCCTTGGACGCGCCCTTCTTGGAAGCCTTCCTCGACGCGGCGGGCGACGCGGCCGCCGCCTCGTCGTCGTCCGCGACGCGCTCGAACGACTGCGCGGCGCCGGCGAAGGCGTCCGACTCCTCCTCGTCCACGAACGAGGCGACCGTGGCGGCCACCTCGGGCTGGACGGCGTGCAGGCGCGCGCGCGTCGCGTCGCCGGCATCTTCGTCGTCGGCGATGCGCTGGAAGCCGCCCGACGACCCGGCGGCGCCGCCGCCGAGCAGCGAGCCGACCTCGGCGGCCGTCGTCGGCTCCATGTCGAACTCGACGGCGCGCGTCTGGTCGGTCAGGCGCTCCTGAAGGCGCGCGTCCTTGAAGGTCGAGCCGAACTCGGCGGCCGACTCCTCCTCGTCCACGACGCGCTCGAACGAGTCGGCGCCCGCGACGAAGGGCGTCGAGACGTCGCCGAGGCCGAAGTCCTCGTCCTCGCCTTCGTCTTCGCCCCCCTGCACGCCGCCCGCGGGGAAGGAGACGCCCGGCGGGACTTCGCCGGCGGCCGCGGCGGTCGCGCCCGGCCGCTGCTGCTGCTCGTAGTCGCCGCGCTCGCCGCGCCTGCGGCGGTCGCGCCGGCGGCGTCGGCCGCCGGCCTCGTCCTCCTCGCCCTGCTGCGGGGCGCGCGCCTCGGCCGCGGCCGGCGCGGCGGGCGCTTCCTCCTCCTCTTCCTCTTCCTCGTCGCCGACGCGCTCGACCTCGGGCGCGGGCGCGACGAACGCCTCGTCCGCCTCCTCCTCGTCGCCCCCGGGCTCGGCCTCTTCCTGCGCCTTCTCGACGGCGCGCTCGCGCTCGACGCGGGAGCGCTCGATGCGCTCGGCGGCGGCGCGCTGCGCGGCCTCGTCGTCGGCGCCCTCGGACTTCTTCTTGTCAACGACGATGCGCTCGAACTCCTCCTCCTCGTCGAAGAAGTCCGAGACGTAGAGGAAGGCGTCGCGCTCGAGGCCGATGTCCACGAAGGCCGACTGCATGCCGGGCAGGACGCGCATCACGCGCCCCTTGTAGATGTTCCCGACGATACCCTGGCTCGCTTCGCCGCGCTCGATGTAGAACTCCGTGACCCGCCCGTTCTCGACGATGGCGATCTTCTTCTCGCGCCCGTTGACGCTGACAATCATCTCTTTGGGCATCTGTGTGAAGCTGTCTCCTGGAAGGTGTGCCGCGGCGCGAACGGCCGCGCGAATTCGTAGAGGCGCCCCGCGCGAGCGCGCGGGCGCGTGAGAGAGCAGCGGCCCCGCGGGCCGGCGCTTGTGGCGGGAAGGGAGTCGAGGGGGTAGCCCTGCGGCCTGCCGGCGGAGGCGGGGCGGGAAGGGGCGCGCGAGCCGCCCGCGCGAAGTGCGCGGGGCCCCGGCCGCCCAACCCGCCGCGCGCCTGCGGAGGCGTAGGCCCCCACCGCGCGGAAGCGTTCCGAACTGTTCACCTGGAAACTCCGTCCGCCGGGCCGCGCGGCGCGTCGGGCCGGAGAGCATTCGTCCGCGGGGGACTCGGCTCTCGGCCTTCGCAGCCCGGCGGTCGTGCGCGCGCCTGCGTTGTGCGCGGCGCGTCCCACTCCCCGCCGTCCGGCGGCCAGCGTATAACTTTTCAAACGGGGCGCGTGCGCCCGCGCGCGTCGCAGCGGCCCGCCGAGCAGGCGGCCCCGCAAAAACCCTTCGGCCCTGTCAACTGGAGAGGCGCGCGCCTACGCGTTCCGAAGCCCTCGTGTGCGCGCGCCGTGCCGGAAAGTTTTAGGTTCAGGCGGTCAGGACAGGCGGGCTCAGTATAAACGACCGCCCGGCGAAAAGGCGAGCGTAAAACGCCCTCCCGCCGGGCGGCGGCGCTCAGTTGACGAAGCGGCGGAGGCGGATGCTGATGGCGAAGCCGATGGCGACCGAGGTGGCGAGGATGGCCGAGAGCCCCGCCGACATCAGCGGCAGCGGGACGCCGATGACGGGCAGCATCCCCAGGGCCATCCCGACGTTGATGAAAATCTGGAAGGCGAGGCCGCCGACGATGGCCATGATGACGAGCATCCCCGTCCGGTCGGGCGCGCGCCGCGCCCCGTGGACGAGTTTCGTCAAAAGCACGGCGTAGGCCAGCAGCAGCAGCACGCAGCCGACGAAGCCAGTGTTCTCGGCCGTGACCGCGAAGATGAAGTCGGTGTGCGGCTCGGGCAGGAACTTCAGCTGGCTCTGCGAGGCCGCGCCCTTCGTGCCCGAGCCGGTCAGCCCGCCCTTGCCGACCGTCAGGATGGACTGCCAGGTGTGGTAGCCGAAGCCGCGCCGGTCGGCGTTCTCCGGGTCGAGGATGACGTTGACGCGCTCCTGCTGGTAGGACTTTATCTTGCCGGTCTTGACCCCGACGACCCACGCGGCCGGGACGAGCACGACGCTCAGGACGAGCGCCGCCAGCACCAGCCACATCCGCACCGCCGAGAGGAAGAGGACGACGGCCAGCAGCGGGAAGTAGGTGAGCGCCTGCCCCGCGTCCGGCTCCAGCATGATGAGGCCGACGGGCAGCGCCAGCAGCCCCGCGCCGACCAGCGTCTCGCGCAGCGCCAGCGGCGTGCCCCGCGGCCGGCCGAAGTAGCGCGCCAGCATCAGCACGGTCGGAATCTTCATGAACTCCGACGGCTGGAACTGCCCCAGCCCGGGGACGCCGATCCACGCGCGCTGCCCGTTGATCTTCAGCCCGATGCCGGGGACGAGGACGAGGACGAGGAGGAAGAGGCCGAAGGCGTAGAAGATGGGCGCGATGTAGACGAGCTTGCGGTAGTCCGTGAAGGCCACCGCCAGCATCACCACGGCCGAGACGCCGAGGCCGACGAGCTGCTTCTTCCAGTAGCCCTGCGTGGGCTGCGCGTTGTAGATCATCCACGTCCCGAACAGCGCGATGGCCACCGCCAGCAGCGTCAGCGCCCAGTCGAAGTCGCGGAGTTTACGCCTCTCTAAGATTGCAACCATGGTTCGGGTGCGGGCCCCCGGGGCGGCCCCCTAGTCTACGGCCTCGGCCTTCTTCGCCGCCGGCCCCTGCGCGGGCGCCAGGTCGGGGCGCGTCTTCGAGACGTAGACGTCGTAGACGGCGCGGACGGCCGGGGCCGCGTAGGTGCCGCCGAAGCCGACGTTCTCGATGAGCGCGATGGCGGCCACCTCGGGCTTCCAGGCAGGGGCGACCGAGACGAACCAGGCGTGGTCCTTGTTCTTGCCGACGTCCTTGCCCAGGCTGACGACCTGCGCCGTGCCGGTCTTGCCGGCGATGTCGAAGCCGTCGAGCTTGATGCGCCCGCCCGTGCCGCCGGCGTTGACCACCTGCCACATCCCCTCCATCACGAGGTGGTGGTTCTCGGCCGAGAAGGGGACGACCTTCGGCTCGGGGCGGTCGAAGCCGCGCGCCGGGCGCTCGGCGAAGGGCCCGACGGCCGCCACCGCCCGCGCCTCCTTGAGCAGGTGCGGCGTGTAGAACCGGCCGCCGGCGCCGATGCCGGCGACCGTCCTGAGCATCGCCAGCGGGGTGACGAAGTCGTAGACCTGCCCGAACGAGGCGTAGACGGTGTCAATGTCCTTCCATGTCGGGTCGCCGCCCTTGGGCGTGAAGCGCGCCTTGAACTCGCGCGACGGCGTCCAGCTCACCAGCTCGTGCGGCAGGTCCACGCCCGTCCGCTTGTTCAGGTCGTAGTCGTCCACCATCTTCATGATGCCTTCCAGCTCCATCTTGAGCCCGAGGCGGTAGAAGTAGCCGTCGCACGAGACGCGGATGGCGTAGCGGACGTCCGGGGAGCCGTGGCTGCCCATGCAGCGCGTGAACTTGTTGCCGATGGTGATGCCGCCGCCGCAGGCGACGTTCGAGTTCTTCGGCGTGATGACGCCCTGTTCGAGCCCCGACATCGCCATCGGAATCTTCCACGTCGAGCCGGGCGGGTAGCGCCCGCGGATGGCGCGGTTGAAGAGCGGGGTCAGCGGGTCGCGCAGCAGCGCGTTGGCCTCGCGCCGCCCCTCGGGCGTCCCGATGCGCTGCGAGAAGAGGTTCGGGTCAAAGGTCGGGTAGGAGGCCAGCGAGAGTATCTCGCCGTTGTTCGGGTTGATGGAGACGATGACGCCGCGCTTCGATGGGGTGTTGCGCAGGTACTGCTCGGCCGCCTCCTGCATCTCCAGGTCAATCGTCGTGACGATGTCCTGGCCGGGCTGCGGCGCGACGACCGCCAGCTCGCGCTGGATGCGGCCGCGGCTGTCCACCTCGACCTCGCGGTAGCCGTCGCGCCCGCGCAGGAGCCGGTCGTAGGTGGACTCCAGCCCCTCCTGCCCGATGATGTCGCCCTGGCGGTAGGGGTTCTCGGCGTAGTCCTTGAACCTCGGCTGCTTGAGCTGCTGCGGGCTGATCTCGCCGACGTAGCCGAGGACGTGCGCGAGCACGCCCTGCTCCGGGTAGCGCCGCTGCGGCTGCTCGCGGACGAGCAGCATCGGCAGCTCCAGCGTGTGCGCCTCGACCCAGGCGATGTCGGCCGAGGTCGCGCCCTCCTTGACCGTCACCTCCTCGAAGGCGGCCTGGCGCGCCGCGAGGTCGAAGCGCTCGCGCAGCAGGCCGGGGTCGAGCCCGAGCCCGTCGGAGAGCGGCGCCACCAGCTCGCCCCAGTCCTTGCCCTTCATGTCCTCGCCGGCCAGGACGATGTTGTAGGTCGAGCGCGAGTCCACGAGCAGCTTGCCGTTGCGGTCGAAGATGGCGCCGCGCGGCGCGGGGATGCGCAGGCGGCGGATGCGCTGGTTCTCGGCGCGCTCGGCGTAGTAGTCGCCGCTGACGACCTGGAGGAAGTAGAGCCGCGCGCCCAGCACCACGAGGATGGCGATGACCAGCCCGTGGATGACCGCCATTCTCACCTTAAGGTTCTGCGTCTCGTCCTCGAATTTCATGGCTTTGGGTGTTTTCAGTCAGACGATGCCCGGTGGAAAACCTCTGCGGGGGGAGCCGCCCGCGCCGGCGGGCGCCGTTGACTATGATGCAACATCCGCCGCCCGCTGGCCACCGCCCGCCCCGATTACTTTCTCCGGCCGAGGCCGCGGCGGGCGATGCGGCGGCGGAAGGCGAAGGCGCGGCGCTGGCGGACGCGCGTGGACTCGCTGAAGAAGATGTCGAGGACGAAGGCGGCCGCGGTGCCCGCGACCGTCGTCCAGATGACGCCGAAGGCGATGGTCTCGGCGATGGAGCCGGCCAGGGGGCTCCCCGGCGGCTGGCCGAGGAGCTGGTGCATCAGGAGGTAGACGAGCGTGTTGAAGCCGGCCGCGCCCGCCAGCACGGGGATGCGCAGCAGCGGGTTGTCGAGCATCACGCGCGTCACGAGCGCCGCCAGCAGGTAGGCCGTCAGCGTCATCGAGAAGCCGCGCGCGCCGAGCAGCCCCCCCGAGAGCGCGTCGGTCAGCAGCCCCGCCGCCGTCCCGATGAAGACGGCCTGCACGGCGTCGCGCTGGAGCGCGAAGTAGACGACCACGACTAGCGCCAGGTCGGCGTAGGCGAACGGCCGCCACACCGTGGTCAGACCCGACTGGAGGACGACGGCCAGCGCGACGCAGACCGCTATTTTCCACTTCATAAGAAAAGCACTGGGCGCCGGGCGCCGGGGGCCGGGTGACAGGCAGGGCGGCTCTCATCCCACTCGCTCCTCACTCCCCGGCGCCCGTCACTTCTGTTTCCCCTTGTCTACGTTCGGCAGCGTCCGCTCGGGGGCGGAGCGCTGCGGCGCGCGGTAGTTCAGCACCGCGACCTCCTGGAGCGAGTCGAGCCGCGCGCCCGGCTTGACCCGGATGGTGTGCGGCGTCGTGGCCGAGCCGGGCGTGACCTCGACGACGGCCCCGACGCTCAGCCCCGGCGGGTAGATGCGGTCCTGACCCGTGGTGACCACGTAGTCGCCGACGTTCACCGTCTCCAGCCCGGAGACGTAGCGCATCTCCAGCAGCCCGTTCTTGCCGTAGCCGCGCACCGACCCGACGGCGCTCGACTGCCCGAGCTGGCCGACGATTGCGCCGGCCGCCGAGCGCTCGTCCGTGATGAGCATCACCTGCGCCGAGATGGGGCCGACGCCCACGACGCGGCCGACGATGCCCTCGGGCGTGACGACCGGCATGTCCAGGTCCACGCCCGAGGTCGTCCCGCGGTTGATGATGAGAGAGTTGAACCAGACCGAGGGGTCGCGCGCGACGACGCGCGCCGGGACCGACTGGTATTCGAGGTCTTTGGTGAAGTCGAGCAGCTTCTTAAGCCGCTCGTTCTCGTCGCGCGCCTGCCGCGCCTCGCGCAGCTCGTTCTCGGCCTCGGCCAGCCGGAGCCGCAGCCGCTCGTTCTCGGCCTGCGCCCCGCGCATCTCGGCGAGCGACTGGAAGAAGCCGACGCCCGCGCCGCCCACCCCGGTCGTCGCGCGCTGGACGGGCGAGAAGACCGACTGCGCCCACGCCTTGACGACCGGCTGCCCCGTGTCCGCGTCCTTCGCGTTCCAGGTCATCAGCCCGAAGTTGAGCGCGAGCAGGACGAGCAGCCAGAGCGGCGCGCGCTGCCTGATCTCCTTCTGCGTGCTCCGAGCCATCTTTGCCGAGTGCTGAGGACAGGGGACTGAACGCCATGTGCTCGGTCGGGGCCCGGCCGCCTTCGACTCAGCGCCCGGTCCCCGGCGCGCAAGCGCGCTTTCCTTTACATCCCGCCCGTCAGGTTGTTGTCCCAGCGGACGCGCTTGAGGAGGTCGAAGTCCGAGAGCATCTTGCCGGCGCCGAGCACGACCGAGGAGAGCGGGTCGTCGGCGATGGAGACGGGCAGCCCCGTCTCGATGGAGAGCCGCTTGTCGAGGTTCTTCAGCAGCGCGCCGCCGCCCGTCAGGACGATGCCGCGCTCGACGATGTCGGCCGAAAGCTCGGGCGGCGTGCGTTCGAGCGCCACGCGGACGGCGTTGACGATGGTCGCCACCGAGTCGGCCAGCGCCTCCCTGACCTCCTCGTCGGTGATGGTGATGGTCTTCGGGATGCCCTCGATGAGGTTGCGGCCGCGCACGTCCATCGAGAGCGGCTCGTCGAGCGGGAAGGCGCTCCCCAGTTGAATCTTGATGGCCTCGGCCGTGCGCTCGCCGATGAGCAGGTTGTACTTGCGCTTGATGTACTGCGTGATGGCCTCGTCCATCTCGTTGCCGGCGACGCGCACCGCCCGCGAGTAGACTATCCCCGAGAGCGAGATGACGGCGATGTCGGTCGTGCCGCCGCCGATGTCCACGATCATGTTGCCGTGCGGCTCGGTGATGGGGAGCCCGGCGCCGATGGCCGCGCACATCGCCTCCTCGACGAGGTAGACCTCGCTGGCCTTGGCGCGGTAGGCCGAGTCCTCGACCGCCCGGCGCTCGACCTGCGTGATCTCAGAGGGGATGCCGATGACGACGCGCGGGCTGACCCACGTCTTGCCGTTGTGCGCCTTGCGGATGAAGTGCTGGAGCATCTTCTCCGTGACCTCGAAGTTGGCGATGACGCCGTCCTTCATCGGCCGGATGGCGACGATGTTGCCGGGCGTGCGCCCGAGCATCTCCTTGGCCTCCTTGCCGACGGCCTCGGGCGTGTTCGTCACCTTGTTGATGGCGACGATGGAGGGCTCCGAGACGACGATGCCGCGCCCCTTGGCGTAGACGAGCGTGTTGGCCGTGCCGAGGTCTATGGCGAGGTCGCTTGAGAAAAGGCTGAAGAGTGACTTGAATGCCATTCGTTACTGTTTACGCACCTCTGACTCTGTTAATGCGCCCGTGCCCTCCGACCGAGGGTCGCGCGGGCCCGGCGGGCTCGCCCCGCCCGCCCTCCGGATGCGCCTCGGGCGGCCCTGCTCCCTTTGTCTTCGCCACGCGGCGTGGAACGAAATAACAAAGATACAACGAACGGGGCGAGAACGCTAACCGCCGCAAACCTTCGGTTGGCCTGGGAAAAGCCTGAGACTCTCTGGCTGAAATTGTCCTTCGAGCGGGGGGGTGCTTTCCGGCAAGTCCTCGAAACAATGCTTTACAGCATGCGCGGGCGTTTGTCTACAACTTTTTTGATTGCGGAAGTTCGGCGGGCGGGCCGGGGCGCGGGGCTGGGCGGCGGGCGGCGCGGGCCGTCCCCGGCTCAGGCGTCCTGGGCGGCCTCGGCGGCGTGGCGGACGCAGTTCTTGCGGGAGGCCTTGGCCTCGTACATGGCGGTGTCGGCGCGCGCGACGAGCTGCTGCGGCGACTGCGCGTGCGTGGGGAACGAGGCGACGCCGAACGAGGCGGTGAGCCGGAGCCGGAGCCCCCGCCCGCCGGTGAAGGCGTGCTCGCCGATGCGCTCGCGGACGCGCTCGGCGACGCGCAGCCCCATGTCGAGGTCCGTCTCGGGGAGGACGACGACGAACTCGTCGCCGCCGTAGCGCGCCACGACGTCCGTGTCGCGCACCGAGGCGAGGATGACGCCGGCCATCTCCATCAGGACGTGCGAGCCGACGAGGTGGCCGTGGCTGTCGTTGACCTGCTTGAAGTCGTCGAGGTCGAGGAAGAAGGCCGTGACCTGCGAGCCGTAGCGGCGCGCGCGCTTCAGCTCGTTGACGAGGTACTGGCGCAGGTAGCGCGCGTTGTGCAGCTTGGTCAGGTCGTCGGTCTGCGAGAGGCGCTCGGCCTCGGCCACGCGCGCCGAGTTCGAGAGCGCGGCCGCCAGGGGGAGCGCCAGCGCCGAGAGCAGCGCGGCGTCGCGCGCCGAGAAGCGGCGGGCGGGCCGGCCCTCGCGCACGGCTTCGAGCACGCCGACGACGCGCTCGCCCGCGACGAGCGGGACGCCCAGCGTGCGGCGGTCGCCCTCCTTGCGGCGGACGGCCTCGGCGGCGCGGGCGGCCTCGCGCGCGGCGCGCGACTCCGTGCCGGCCAGCGCGAGCGCGTCGCCCATCAGCGCGCGCCGCCAGTCTTCCTCGGGGATGGCGCGCTCGCTCGGCGTCAGGCCGCGCGCGGCCAGCGGCTCGAAGGGCGCCTCGCCGAACGTGCCGGCGTCGCCGACGAGGTAGACCGTCCAGCGGTCGGCCGCGACGAGCGCGGCCAGCCCGGCGAGCGCCGCGGCGGCCGCGCCCCGCTGGTCGGCGGCGAAGTGTAGCGAAGCGACGACCTCGAAGGCCGCGCGCAGGCGCTCGACGCCGAGCCGCTCGGGGAGCAGCAGCGAGGCCGGCGTCGCGTCCGAAGCGTCGGCGCCCGCCTCGTCGCCGGCTTCGGGGCGGCGCCCGTCGTCTGCGCCGCGCTCCTCGACCTCCCGCAGCAGCGCCGCGACCTGCGCCGGCCCGGCCGCGACGGCGTGAAAGCCCAGGCGCTTGAGCGTCGCCTCGTGGAGCGCGTGGCGGCCGGCGGCCGCCGGCGCGTCGCGCCGGCAGGCGACGACGGGGACGCCCGGCCAGACCTCGGCGGCGCGGGCGGCGCGGTCGCGCAGGTAGGCCAGCTCCGCGCCCACCTCCAGGTCGAAGAGGACGGCCAGGGGCTCCTCGCCCCACCCGGCGCGCGCGCGCGCGGCCTCCTCGGCGTCGTCGGCCCCGCCCGGCGGGATGACGACCACGCAGACGCCGCTGTGGCGCAACGCCTCGAACAGCTCGCGCCCCGGCTCCGTGTCCACACCGCTCAGGAGAATGACGTAGTGCATAGGAAAAGTACTGAGTACCGGGCGCCGAGGGCCGAGTGAAGGGCGAGATTTTCTCCCGCCCGGCCCTCGGTCATCGGCGCCCGGTGCTTCTTCTTACCCTCCCGGCGGGAGCTGGAACTTGAAGGCGTTGCGGTTGCCCTGCGTGTCGGCGGTTTCGAGCTGGACTTCGCGCGCGCCGCGCGGGGCGTTTATCTGGAGCTGGAAGAAGCCGTCGCGGGCGGCGAGCGTCTCGCGCCCGGCGCAGCGGACGGTGTTGCCGGGCTGCGTGCGGCCGCGGACGAGGTATATCTGGCCGGCGACGTACTCGATGCGCACGTCGGCGACGCTGGCCTCGTCGCCCGTGCCGCCCTCGCCGACGACGACGAACTTCTGCGGCTCGCTCCAGTCCGAAGCCTGCCCCGACTGCGCCACGGCCAGCACGCGCCAGAAGTAGTTGCCCTGGCGCAGGTCGTCCACGGCGAACTCGGTGGACTGGAGGCGGTCGCGCTCGATGAGCTTGCCGGCGGGGACGAAGAAGGGCGAGGTGGCGACCTCGACGCGGTAGTGCGCGGGCGCGCCGGTCTGCGGCTTCTGCCACTTGAGCGCGACGGCGGAGGCGCCGCCTTTGGGCGCGGCGACGCGCTCCATGTTGCGCGGCGCGACCGGCTGCGGCGCGGCCAGCAGCTTCTCCTTCTGCGAGATGGAGCCCTGCGGGTTGACGGCGACGTACTCGCCGGCGCGCAGCGTCGTCACGTCGCCGCCCGAGGTGCTCGTCTCGACCGCGCCCTGCCCGACGCGGATGGCCTCGGTCTTGTCCTCGCGGACGTGGAAGCTGGCGTCCGTCTCCGAGCCCACGCGGCTCTCGGAGAGGTGCGTGCCGACGATGTTCTGCGCGCCCTCGTTCTGCTGCTCGGTGCGGACGTTGATCTGGCCGCTCTCGACGGCGACGCGCACCTTGGTCTGCTTGCCGCCCTCGGCCGAGGTGTTCTCGGCGATGGTCACGACCGAGTTGGGCTTGACGAAGAGCGTCGAGCCGTCGGCGAGCGTGATGCGGGCGCGGCCGTCCTCCTGCGTCTGGACGAGGTCGCCGGGGAAGAGGCGCGTGTCGCCGCGCGCCTGCAACGTCTCGCGCGTGTTGGCGCGCACGACCTTCACCCCGCCTTCGAGCGAGACGAAGCGCGCGCCCGTCGGGGCGCCGACGGCCTCGGCCGCGCCCTTGAAGGGGTTGCCGTAGACCCAGACGTAGAGCGAGACGCCGCCCGCGACGACGGCGAGCGCGGCGACGAAAACGGCGACGTAGATGAATCGCTTCTGGACGACCCACCAGTCGGCGTCGAAGCGGCTGACTCTGGTGACCATGCTGTGACTGTTTCGGCTGGTTACGGGGGGCCGCGGGGCTCGGCTGAAATTTTTCCGGGGCGCGGGGGCGGCAGGGCATGAGAGCCGCCCCCGAAGGCGACGCCCGCCGGGCGGACGCCACATAACGAACTTAACAAACGGGAAAGGGAAAAGGCAAGCCCCTTGTTCCGGAAGGGGAAAGGCGCGGCGGAAGGCGGATTCCGGGAGCGGAAAAACGGGGCGGAAGACGAAGGCGCGGGACGGTCCGCGCCTTCCGATTTAGTCCGAGTCGCGCCCGCGGGCGCGGGTGAAATTCTCGCCCGCGGCCTACTGCTCCTTCGCGCCGAGGCGCCCCTGGTCGTCGTCGAAGGGCGAGTCGAAGCCGGGCGGCAGCTCGACCTCGACCTGCTCGGCGGGCGGGACGGGCCGCAGCAGCGAGAGGACGACCGAGGAGGCCAGGACGACGAAGACGAACAGCAGCGAGACGACGATGACCTGCTCCTTGCCGACGCCGAAGTGCTCGTGGATGTAGCCCTCGGTCAGCATCTTGACGCCGACGAACATCAGGACGACGGCCAGCCCCACCTTGAGGTAGTGGAACTTCTCGACCACGCCCGCGAGCAGGAAGTAGAGCGAGCGCAGGCCGAGGATGGCGAAGACGTTCGACGTGTAGACGATGAAGGGGTTGGTCGTGATGCCGAAGATGGCCGGGATGGAGTCCACGGCGAAGACGAGGTCCGAGACCTCGACGATGACGAGGACGAGGAGGAGGAGCGTCCCCATCTTCCTGCCGTTCTCGACCGTGAAGAACTTCTCGCCCTCGTAGTGGCGCGTGATGGGGATGAGGCGGGTGACGAAGCGGACGAGCGGGTTGTCCTCGGGGTTCGCGTGCGCCTCGTCCTGCCGGAGCATCTTGAAGCCGGTGTAGATGAGGAACGCGCCGAAGATGTAGAGGACCCAGTGGAAGCGCTCGACCAGCGTCGCCCCGATGGCGATCATCGTCATCCTCATGACGAGCGCGCCCATCACGCCCCAGAAGAGGACGCGGTGCTGGTACTTCGCCGGCACCTTGAAGTAGGAGAAGATGAGCAGGAAGACGAAGAGGTTATCCACCGAGAGCGACAGCTCGATGACGTAGCCCGTCAGGAACTCCAGCCCCGTCTGCCGGTCGGTCTTCCAGAAGACCAGGCCGGCGAAGACCATCGCCAGCGCCACCCAGACGGCGCTCCACACGGCCGCCTCGCGGTACGTCACGGCGTGCGCCTTCCGGTTGAGCACGCCCAGGTCGAGCGCCAGCATCAGCAGGATGAAGACCCCGAAGCCCACCCACGCCCAGATTGGATAGTCCATGATGGGTGGAGGATAGCAGCAGACAGCAGTCGGTAGCCAGTAGACACCAGGGGACGGCCGCCCGCGCCCCTTCCGTCCCGCCGGCGGCCGACGCCCGCCGCGCTAGGGCCCGCCGGCGGCCGACGCCCGCCCCGCGCGCCCGCCCGTTTGCGCGCCGCGGGGGCGTCGGCTACAATTCGCCTTTTGCGGGAGACGCTTTGCGTCCGTCCTACACGGGCCGCGCCCGACCCGGGGGGCGCCGCCGCACGCCGCCAGAAGTCCAAAACTCCTCTGTTTACGGGAAGGTGTCCGGAAATGCTCAAGTTTTTCAGCCGGCTGGAGAAGACGCGTAACCTCGTCATCATCTTTTTCGCCATCCTCGTCGTCCTCGGCATGGTCGTCGCCGGCGTCTACAACCGCCCGAGCGCGGCCGTCGCCAACCCGTTCAAGAGCCGCGAGGTGCTGGCGCGGGTCGGCGGCGACGAGGTGACGGTCGCAGACTTCTCGCTCCTCAAGAAGAAGATCGAGAGCCAGTTCGGCGGCAACTTCACCCTCGCGCAGATAGGGATGACGAGCGACCGCATCCTCGACCAGGCCATCAACAGCCGCGTCTCACTGCAGGAGGCGGAGCGGCTGGGGCTGACCGCCTCGGACGAGGAGGTGCGCGACCAGATAGCCCGCCAGTTCAGCGACCCGGCCACCGGCGTCTTCGACGTCAAGCGCTACAAGGACTACGTCGTCCGCAACTACGGCAGCGTCTCGCTCTTCGAGCAGAGCGTCCGCGACGCGCTCGCCTCCGAGAAGCTGCGCGCCTTCGTCTCGGCCGGCGCGCAGGTCTCCGAGGCCGAGGTGCGCGACTCCTACACGCGCGAGAACACCTCCTTCGACGTGACCTACGTCCCCGTCGTCGCCGACGCGCTGGCCGGCAGGATTAACCCGTCCGACGACGAGCTGCGCCAGTACTTCGACGCGCACAAGACCGACTACCGCTTCCTGGAGCCGCAGAAGAAGGTCCGCTACCTCTTCATCAACCAGGAGAAGGCCGGCCAGAAGCTCCAGATTTCCGACGAAGACCTGCGCAAGGAGTACGACTCGCTCAAGCCCGAGAACAAGATGGCCGGCGTCCGCGTCCAGCAGATAGTCCTCAAGGTCGCGCGCCCCGAACTCGACCAGGAGGTTTTGAACAAGGCGACCGCCATCGTGTCCCGCATCCGCAAGGACGACCTGACGGCCTCCGAGGAGGAGTTCGCCGAGCAGGCGCGCGGCAACTCCGAAGACCCGGCGACGGCGCAGGGCGGCGGCTGGCTCCCGAACCCCGTCCGCCGCAACCCCAACCGCAAGCCCTCGGCCGCGCCCGGCAACGCGCTCCAGCTCGCCGAGAACACGCTCGACTGGAAGGACGGGCAGGTCGGCGACCCGCTGAAGACCGGCAACGCCTACTACATCTTCCGCCGCGGCCCCGCCGTGCCGAAGTCGTTCGAGGAGGCGCGCCAGGAACTGCTCGTCTCGCTGCGCAACCGCCGCTCCTACGCCGTCGCCGCGCAGCTCGCGCAGAGGGCGCAGGACCGCCTGAAGGAGACGCGCGACCCGCAGAAGGTCGCGCAGGAGCTGGCGGCCGAGGCCAACATGGCGCCGGCCGAGATGGTCAGGGAGACCGGCTTCATCAAGCCGGGCGACGACGTGCCCGAGATAGGCTCCAGCCCGCAGTTCGAGGACGCCGTCAAGCCGCTCGAAGAGGCGGGGGCGGTCGGCGACCGCGTCGGCGTCAAGAACGGCTTCGCCGTCCCGCAGTTGGTCGAGCGGCGCGACCCGCGCATCCCCGAGTTCGACGAGGTGCGCGCGCGCGTCGCCGAAGACTTCAAGCGCACGCGCGCCTCCGAGCAACTGGAGCAGGCCGCGCGCGACCTCGCCGCCGGCGCCGCGAGCGCCGACTCGCTGAAGGCCGCGGCCGAGAAGGCGGGCCTGAAGGCCGAGGACGAGGAGGGCTTCCGCATGGGCCGCCCGCTCGGGAGCGCCGGCGCGGACCCCGCGCTCGACTCGGCCGTCTACGCGCTCAAGGCGGGCGAGGTGACGAAGGCGCCGGTGAGGGTCGGCGACAGGTGGGTGGTCGTCGCCGTCAGGGCGCGCAAGGACGCCGACCCGGCCGAGTTCGACAAGCAGCGCGCGACGCTCACCGAGACGGCGCTCTCCGAACGGCGCAACCAGATGTTCGACGACTTCCTGGTCGAGGCGCGCCGCCGGCTCGACGCGAAGGGGCAGATAGAGCTGTTCCCCGAGCGGCTGGCGCAGCTCGAAGAGGCCGAGCCGTCCGCGCTCCCGCGCCGCGCGCCCATCAACATCCCGCCCCTCGGGACCGAGTAAGCGTCTCCGCCGCGCGCGCGCGAAGGGAAGAAGAACAGGCCGCCCGGTCGAACCGGGCGGCCTCTTCTTCTTCCCTTCGTCCTTCCGGCGCGGCGCCTACAGCGAGCGCAGCAGCGTCGAGACGTCGGCCTGCGGGACTTCGAGGCGGAGCTGAACCTCGCTGCCCCTCGTCGTCATCTTCAGGCTGTTGAGCAGCCCGCGCGCGAAGCGCCCCTTCTCGCCGGCGGCCGAGATGAGGCCGGGCGCTATCTGGCGGACGGCGTCCGCCGTCTCGAAGAGCTGCTTGGCGTCGGCGGCCGAGCCCGCGCGCAGCGTCGTCATCAACTGGAGCCCGCCGCCCGCCGCGCCGGCCGCGCCGTAGAAGCCGCGCACCGAGGCGATGGCGCGGTCGACGTTGGGCAGCCCCGTCTCGACGCCGGCCAGCGCGCCCGCCGGGATGTTCCCCGCGAAGGCGAGAAAGTCGCCCGCGCCCCGCTCGAAGTTGAGCGCGCTCATGTCCGCGCGGCCGCGCCCCGCCTGCGCGTCTATGGCGGCGCGCACGTCCTCGGGCTCGCCGAGCGCCACGGTGTTGGCGTCGAGCACGGCGAAGGCCAGCTCGCGCACGCTCATCCGCGCCAGCCCGAAGAGCCGGAGCTGGTCGTTGATGGTGGCGACGTAGATGGTCTTCCCGCCGTGCGCCTGCTCGGCGAGCGCGCCCTTGGCGGCGGCGCGCGCCGCGGCCACGAGCGCCTCGGCGCGGAACGTCCCGCGCGCCACCGCCGTCACACGGTCAACCTTCAAGGCCCCCGAAGGCAGCGGGACGAGGCGCGCGCCGACCCACAGCGTCTCGAACTCGCGCGCGTCAATCCCCGTCCGCGCCCTGAACTGCTCGACGTCGGCGTTGACTTGCGCCAGCCGCGCCGCGTCGCCCGCCAGCGCGCGCGGCACGACCTCCGTCAAGACCTTGCGCACGTCAACCGTCAGGAACGCGTCTGACGCGGGCAGCGGGACGGGCGCGGCCTGCGCCGCCGCCGCCGTCGTCGTGCGCGCCTGCGCGGCGGCGGCCGGGCGCGCCGCCGCCGCGCCGCGCGTGTTCTGCGCCTGCGCCGCCTGCGCGAGCGCGGCGGCGGAGAGGAGTGCTAGCGTCGAAGCGTAAAAAGTCCTTCTCATAAATCTTTCACCCGAAGTTCTGCCGAAAAAGTGCGGCGCCGACGGCCGCGCGTGCGAATTGTCAGGGGGTTGAAGTCTAAGGGGAGCGGCGCGAGGGTCGGATGCGCGCCCGGCGCGCGAGGGTTGGCCGCGGCGTCCGGCGCGGCTCAACTCGGCCCGTCCCGGCTCGAATCAGCGCCCGCCCCCTTCGGCCGCCGGCGCGTCCTGCTGGCGCGCCTCTTCGGCCCGCGCCCACTCGCAGACCGCGCGCCTGTCCTCCTCCGAGAGCCGCGCCGAGGGGTGCAGCGGCAGGTACGACCTGAGCGGCATCTCGCCCGACTCGACCTGCCGGCAAATCTCGTGGAGCTTGCGCTCGCGCTTGCGCTTCGAGTAGGTCGCCCACTCCGAGAAGGAAAGCTCCCTGCGCCCCTCCTCCACGTGCCACGCCAAAAACCACGAGGCGGGCGCGACCTGGCTGTACCAGGGCCACGCCGTCTCGCTCGAATGGCAGTCGTTGCACGAGCGCTCGAAGACGGCCGCCACCTCGGGCGTCATGCGCGTGTTGGCGCCGATGGTCTTCGACGCGTCCACCGGCGGGTTCGTCCGCGCCGGCCTGTAAGCCTGCGCCCCGAGGAAGAGCATCGAGAACACGACGGCCGACCACTTCAGCACCTTCTTCATGCTTCTCAAGGTAAAGACGGCCGCCGCCTCCCGCACGTTAGCGTGGACGGGGCCGCCCGCCGCGATTTTTTTCGTCTGAGCTTTGAGCGGTTCGATGTTAGCATACGCCCGCCGACACCCGCGAACCTGACGAACGCGCCGCCACGCCTTCACGGACGCCGCAGAACGAACGCGCACATGAACCGCCCCGACAGCGACCCGGGGACGCCGCGCCCGTCCGTCGCAGAGGCGCGCGCCGCCCTGGCCGAAGCGCGCCGCGCCGAGTGCCGGAGGCTCGCCGCCCTCGTCGCGCGCGCCGCCGGCGCGCGGCCCGAACGCGTCTGCCTGAGCCCCGGCGCGCGGCGCGGCGAGCCGGGGCGCTGGGCGCGCCTCCTGCTGCGTCGCGCCTCGGGCGCGCGCCTCGCCGCGACCGCGCCGGTCTTCCGCGCGGGCGCGGACGAGGCCGAAGCCTTCCTCACCTCCGCGCTCCTCTGGCTCGACAGGCTCTGCCTGGAGCCCCGCCCTCCGCGAACCCGCGCCGCCGGCGTCCGCGGGCTCTGGCTAATCGCGCCGCCCGCGCTCGCCGCCGCCCTCCGCGAGCGCGCCCCGCTGCTCCGCGAAGACCTGCGCGCCCTCGTCACCGTCCACGAGCTTAACGAAGAGCCGCGCGCTGAGCTTAGCGTTGAGCTTAACGACGAGTCGCGCGCCGAGCTTAACAACGAGCCGCGCGCTGTTAACGACGAGCCGCGCGCCGCTAACGACGAGCCGCGCGCCGCTAACGACGGGCCGCGCGCGGAGTTCGACGACGGACCGTGCGCCGGGCTTAACGAAGGGCCTTGCGCGGCCCCGACTCCGCGCGCCGCCGCGCGCTCTCTCACGCCCCTGCGCACGCCGACGCTCGAAGAACTGCTCGACGCGCCCGCCGGCCGGCTCGCGCGCCGCGCCGCGTACGAGCCGAGCCGCCTCGCCGACGAAATCGTCGCGCTCGCGCCCGGCGAGATAGACCGCGTCCGCGCGCGCAGGGGCGAGACGCTGCGCTACCTCGGCCTGCCCTTCGCGCGCGTGCGCGCCGTGGCGGGGAGGGAACACCTCTGGTTCGGGGTCGAGCCGCGCGCCCGCGCGCTCTTCGACGGGCGAACCGCGCCCGACCTCTTCAAGCTCGTCGCGTCGCTCAAAGAGCACCGGCGCGCGGACGCGCCCGACCGCCGCCACGCGCTCTACCGCGCCGCGCCCGAAGCATGGCTCGAAGCGCTGCTCAGGCGCGACGTGACGCGGCTCGACCCCGGCCTACGGCTCGCGCCGCTCCACGCGCAGTTCCGCGTCTCGCCCGGCGCCGGCCGGGGCGCGCGCCCCGTTGACCTGCTGGCGCTGCGGCGCGACGGCCGCCTCGCCGTCATCGAGTTGAAGGTCTCGGAGGACGCCGCGCTCCCCCTACAGGGCGCGGACTACTGGCGGCGGGTCGAGTCGCGCCGCCGCCGCGGCGACCTGGCCCGCGCGCGCCTCTTCGGCGACGCCGAAGTCTCGGACGAGCCGCCGCTCGTCTACCTCGTCTCGCCCCTGCTCCGCTTCCACCGCTCCTTCCACGCGCTCGCCCGCTGCGTCCGCCGCGAGGTCGAGATGTACCGCTTCGACCTCAACGAAGACTGGCGCGCCGGCGTCCGCGTCGCGCGCGTTTGTGCCTTAACGTAAATAGTTGCGGAAACGAGCCATATCGTTTTTGCTGGGAATCCCAGACCCGCGCCTGCCACTTTTTAGCCTAACCGCTGCCGGTAATCACTTGAAGTCGCAGCGTGGGCCGGGTCGTTTGATTCGCGGGGGCGGGGCGCGCGGGGGCGGCGCGCCCGAAAAACATTTACGCGGCGGCTTTCCCCGCATATAATCCCCGCCCATTCGTTCGCCGCCGGCGCGGGGCGCTGAAGGAAGCCCCCGGCCGCTTGAAGACAGAAGCCCCATCATCTGAAAAGAGAGAGGACTGTACATGATGTTGCCCACCAGACGTCTAGGCCGCACGTTTCTGCTCGCGCTCGCCCTGACGACCGTCGCGGGACTGCTCGCCGCGCCCATGATGCTGAGCCGCCGCGCGCCGGAAGCCCCGGCCGCCGCCGCTAACGTCGCCGCGGCGACGCCCGACGCAGCCGAGCGCGCGCTCGAAACCTACGGCCGCGTCCCGCTGAGCTTCGAGGCCAACCGCGGCCAGGCCGGCGGCGGCGTTGACTTCCTCGT
>DASVUF010000101.1:0-2240 GCA_036387195.1 Pyrinomonadaceae bacterium
CGGCCTCGACCTCGCCCAGCTCTATCCGGAACCCCCGCAGCTTCACCTGCTGGTCCATCCGCCCTAAAAACTCCAGCTCCCCGCGCGCGTCCCACCTCACCCTGTCGCCCGTCCTGTAGAGCCGCGCGCCGGCCGCCGCCCCGAACGGGTCGGGGACGAACCGCTCGGCCGTCAGCGCCGCCCGCCCCAGGTAGCCGCGCGTCACCCCCTCGCCGCCAATGTAGAGTTCGCCGGGCACGCCCACCGGCGCCGGCTCGCCCCGCCCGTCGAGCACGTAGAGCGCCGTGTTGGCCACGGGGCGGCCGAGCGGGATGTGCCCGGCGGCGCTCTCGACCCTGTGGGAGGCCGACCAGATGGTCGTCTCTGTCGGGCCGTACATGTTGAAGAGTTGTGCGGAGGAGTCTTCGAGGAAGAGGGCGGCGAGCGGGGCGGGCAGCGCCTCGCCGCCGAGCAGGAGCGTGCGCAGCGAGCGCGCGGCCCGGAGCGAGTCGTCGTCGGCGGCGAGCAGGCGCGCCATCGAGGGGGTGCACTGGAGGTGCGTCACCCCGTGCGCGGCTATCTGCGACGCGACGGTGTAGCCGCCGGCGTCGCCCGCGCCGTTCGCCCGCCCCCGCTCGCTCACGAGCTTCAGATACGGGAGGCTGTCCAGCACCTTGTCCGTCGGGACCCCGAAGTCAATCAGGCAGGCGATTTCGTTGACCCCCATGCGTCTGAGGCGGTCAACCATCTCCACGCAGTCCTCGGGCGTTCCGAACAAGCCGCTCGTCTCGAAGTAACGTTCAAACGCCTGGGCGAGGAGCGCGTCAAGGTCCGCCTCGCTCAGGTGACCCGGGTTGGGGTCGCCCCCGCTGTTCTGTACGAGGCTCCTTCTCAGGTCGAGGGAACTCTTCAGGTACTCGCACAGAGGCCCGCGCACAGTCTCCTTCACCTCGCCGCTCTCCGCGCCGACGAAGGTGTGCAGCATGAGGGTCACGTGGCCCCCGCCCACGGGATGGCCCGAGGCGTTCCATGTGTCACGGTACAGGACTATCTTCTCCCGCAACTCCTCGATACTTTGTCCCACAAGGTGTGTGAGCACGTTGGCCCCGAGTTCGCCGGCTATGCGAAAAGTCTCGGGGTTGCCCGCGGCTGTAATCCAGACCGGCAACTCCGCCTGCACAGGGCGCGGGTGAATCTTGACCGGCACATCCTTCCCCGTGCCGCTCCGGGTCGAAATCGCCTCGCCGCGCCAGAGTCGCCGGACGATTTCTAGGTCGCGCAGCAGAACCTCTTTACGGTTCGCGAAATTGCCCGGGGCCAGCGCGAAGTCGTCGGCGTGCCAGCCGGAGGCGAAAGAGACGGCCACCCTTCCTTTCGACAGGCGGTCAACGACGGCCCACTCCTCGGCCACGCGAATCGGGTTGTGGAGCGGCATCACCACGCTCCCGGCCCGGATGCTTACGCGCTCGGTGACGGCCGCGATGGCGGCGCTGATGACCGACGGGTTAGGGAAGAGCCCGCCGAAAGCATGGAAGTGGCGCTCCGGCGTCCAGACCGCCGTGAAGCCGTGCCGGTCGGCGAACTTCGCCCCTTCGAGCAGCAGCCTGTACCCGTCGTCCGCCGCCTGGTCGTCGCTCGCAAAGTAAGAGAGGCTGAAAGCCATGTCGGCGGCGGCGTCGGCGTCGGGGGCCGCGGCGACCGGCGCCGACCTGTACTCCTCCCCGTGCAGGACGACGCGGAAGCCGCGCGCCAGCGTCCACAGCAGCTCCAGCACCGAGATGTCGAACGACAAACTCGTCAGCGCCAGCCACGTCCCAGGCCCCTCGCCCCCGACCGCCTCGTCCATCGCCGCGAAGAAGTTCGACACGTTGCCGTGCGACACCATCACGCCCTTGGGCCGCCCCGTCGAGCCCGAGGTGTAGATGACGTAGGCCAGGTTCTCCGCCGTAGCCGCGCCGGCCCCCCCCGTGCCGGGGACGCCCTCCGTCTCCTCCACGACCTCCTGCGGGTCGTCGAGGAAGAGGAGACGCCCGGCGTAGCCGCGCAGGCGGCCTTCGAGGCGGCGCTGCGTGAGGACGACGCCGACCCCGCTGTCGGAGAGCATGAAGGCCAGCCGCTCGGGCGGGTACGAGGGGTCGAGCGGCAGGTAGGCCCCGCCCGCCTTCAGGATGCCGAGCAGCCCGGCCAGCATCCCCGGCGAGCGCTCCAGGCAGACGCCGACCAGCGCCTCGGCTCCGACGCCGAGCGCGCGCAGGCGGCGG
>DASVUF010000102.1:0-6885 GCA_036387195.1 Pyrinomonadaceae bacterium
AACACGAACACGACGGCGGCGGCGAACGTCCCCGACGGCCCGCCGCTGACGAAGCTGGAGGTGGTCACGATGCTGCAAGGCGGCGTCGCGTCGGCGCGCGTCGAGCAGTTCGTCGAGAAGCGCGGCGCAGACTTTCAGCTAACGCCCGAGGTCGCGCGCGAAATCGCCGGCGCCGGCGGCAGGGACTCGCTCGTCGGCCTCATCACCCGGCGTGGCGCGGCCGCGCCGACGCCCGCCCCCGCCGCCGTGACCGCCGCCGCCCCCGCCGCCGGCTACGACGACCTGATTGACCGCGCCCACAAGGCGTCCGGGGCGCAGGACTTCGCCGCGGCCTTGCGTCACGCGCAGGAGGCCGCGCAGCTCGACCCGCAACAGCCGGCGGCCTTCAGCCTCATCGGCGCTCTCATGCTCTACTACAAGCAGAACGTCCCGGGCGCCGAGCAGGCGATGCGCGCCGCCATCGAGCGCGGCGGGGCCGCCGCCTTCCACGTCTACCACGACCACGACGGGAACTTCGGCCAGTACTGCGAGGGCTCCTTCCTCGTCACCAAGACCGGCATCAGCTTCAAGGCCAACGACGGGCGCGACACCTTCGAGGCCGAAGACTCGAACATCAAGGAGGCGAAGGTCAACACCTGGGTCGGCGCCGCGTTCGGCGCCTTCCACGTCAAGCCCGTGCAGAAAATCAACGGCCGCGACAACTCGAACTTCGCGCCCAACACGCGGAACAAGGCCGAGTCCCAGTTGATAATCCGTTTGATTCAGGCATACTGACCCGGCGGCGGAACGAACCGCGCCGGGGCTCGCGGGCGCGCTCAAAAGTCTAAGCTTATGAAAATGACCAGAATTCTGACGGCGGCCGGCGCGCTCATGCTGGCCGCCTTCTTCTTCGCGGCGGCGCCGGCGACGGCCGCCTTCCCCTCCCCGCAGAAGTCTTCGGAGGCCGACAAGCAGGCGCAGAGGGGCGCGGAGTATTTGGGCCGTAAGGACTGGAAGCGCGCGGCCGAGAGCTTCCAGCGCGCGGTGCGCGCCGACGCGCGCCACGTCGAGGCCAACTACGGGCTGGGGCTCGCCTACATGAACCTCCGGCAGACGAACGAGGCGCTGGCCGCCTTCTCGAACGTCATCGCCGCGCAGCCCAACCCGCGCGTGCGCGAGGCGCTCGTCAACACGGGCGCCATCCAGTACGCGCTCGGCCGCTTCAAGGAGGCGGCCGACGCGCTGGCGCTGGCCGCCCCCTTAGGCGACCTCGGGACGGTCGGCCACTACTACCTCGGCAAGGCGCTGATGCAGGCCGGCGGCGACGACGCGCGCGCTCTCGACGCGCTCAAACGCGCCGCCTCCGACCCGCAGTTCGCGCAGGACGCCAACTTCTCCGTCGGCTTCCTGCTCGTCAGGCAGAACCGCATGAGGGACGCGGTCGCGCCGCTGGAGCAGGCCGTGCGGCTCAACGCGCAGCACGCGCCGTCGCAGATGCTCCTGGGCGTCGCCTACGTCTCGACCGACCGCCCCGACGAGGCGCTCGGGGCGCTGCGCGTGGCGCTGGCGGCCGACCCGAACCAGTTCTACACGCAGTTCGCGCTCGGCTACGCGCACCTCGCGCTCTACAGGCACGAGGAGGCGGTCGCCGCCTTCACGGCCGCGCTCCGGCTCCAGCCCTCGTCGCCCGAGGCGCTCGCCGGGCTCGCCGCCGTCTACACGCGCATGAGCCGCTACCGCGAGGCCGAGGACGCGCTGGCGCGCGCCCTCGCGCTCAAGCCCGACTCGGCCGACGCGCTGCTCGGCCAGTGCGTGCTCTACTACTCGCGCGGGCAGTACCCGAAGCTGGTCGAGGCGGCGCAGCAGGCCGCGCGCGTCGCGCCGCAGAGCGCCGCGGCGCGGACGATGCTCGGCGCGGCGCTCGCCACCACGGGCGACATGGCGGGCGGCGCGCGCGCCGTGCGCGAGGCGCTCAAACTTGAGCCCGACAACTACTGGCCGCACCACGTCCTCGCCTTCATCCTCGTCCGCGAGGACAAGCCGCAGGAGGCGCTGGCCGAGGCGCGCTCGGCCGCGCGCCTGAGGGCGAACGACCCGGGGACGCAGAACCTTCTGGCCTACGTCCTCAACCAGTTGGGGCAGCACGAGGAGGCGCTCGCGGCGGCGCAGGCCGCGCTGCGGCTCGGGCACGAGCCGGCGGACGAGGGCTGGGGACACTACAACGTCGCGACGGCGCAGGAGAAGCTGGGGCGCGCCGAGGAGTCGCGCGCCTCCTACGCTTCGGCCATCCGCGCCTACAACCAGCCGGGGCGCACGCTCGACCCCGACGACCTCTACCTGATGGGCAACGCCTACCTGCGGCTCGAACAGGACGCGGCCGCGGTCAAGGCGTTCCAGCAGGCCATCAGCGTCCGCCCCAACTTCGCGCAGGCGCGCTACAACCTCGGCGTCGCGCACTTCGCCACCGGCAACCGCCGGGGCGCGCAGGACGAGTACAACGCCCTGCGCCGCATAGACCCCGCGCGCGCCGCCAAGCTCCAGTCGGTCATCGGCGGCCGCCCCGGACGCAGGTGAGGCGGGGATTATAAGGCGGGGCGCGGGGAGCGCCGCCCCCGCCCCCCGCCCCCGCCTTCGACCCGCGCCCCGCCCGCCCGCTTTTGCCTTCGCTTAAACCCCGCCGCCAAAGCTGCTATCATCTCTTGTCACCGCACACGCGCCCGCGCCACCCGTCGCGGCGTACTCGTCCCCGGTGAAGAAAAACTTAAGCCGACGCGCGCGTCCCCGGCCGCACGGGAGCGTCGTGCGCGCGGCCGCGCGGTAAACCATTTCGAGTCCGACAGATGACCACCAGACAGAAGGCGCACATCAGTTTCACCCTCAACGGCGAGGAGACCGAGGTCGCCTTCGCGCCGCACAAGACGCTTCTGGAAGTGCTGCGCGAAGACCTCGCCTTAACCGGCACCAAGCACGGCTGCGAGCTGGGCGAGTGCGGCGCCTGCGCCGTGCTCGTGGACGGCCGCTCGGCGCTCTCGTGCCTCGTGCTCGGCCTCGACGCCGAGGGCCGCCGCGTCGAGACAATCGAGGGGATGGCGACCGAGGAGGGGCTGCACCCCTTGCAGGAGACTTTCGCCGACACGGGCGCGGCGCAGTGCGGCTACTGCACGCCCGGCTTCCTCCTCGTCGCCAGGGAACTGCTCGCGCAGAACGCCTCGCCCTCGCGCGACGAGATCAAAGAGGCGCTGAGCGGCAACCTCTGCCGCTGCACCGGCTACATCAAAATCTACGAGGCGGTCGAGCAGGCCGCCGCCCGGATGAGGGGCGAAGAGGCGGAGCTGCCGCGAGAGAGTGTCTATGGCTACGAATAACGGTCACGAGGGCGACGGCAAGGGGCGCGGCGCCAGACCCGGCGGCGCGAAGTCGAACGGCGCGGGCGGCGCGGCGAAGGACTACAAGGTCGTCGGCCGCCCCTTCCGCAAGGTGGACGCGCGCTCGAAGTGCGTCGGCGCGACGAAGTTCGCCGACGACATCTCGCTGCCGCGGATGCTCTACTGCAAAATCCTCCGCGCGCACGTCCCGCACGCGCTCATCAAGTCCATAGACTACAGCAAGGCGCTGGCGCTGCCCGGCGTCCACGCCGTCATCACGGGCCGGGACCTGCCCATCCCCTACGGCATCCTCCCCGTCAGCCAGGACGAGACGGCGCTCTGCGTCGAGAAGGTGCGCTTCATCGGCGACCCCGTCGCGGCCGTCGCCGCCGTGGACGAGGACACGGCCTTCGACGCGATGAACCTCATCGAGGTCGAGTACGAGCCGCTCGCGGCCGTCGCCTCCATCGAGGAGGCGGTCGAGACGGCCGAGCCGCGCATCCACGACTACGGCGACTACAACAACATCCACAAGAGCGTCCACCTGGAGTTCGGCGACATGGACGAGGGGTTCCGCGAGGCCGACCTCGTCCGCGAAGACACCTTCTTCTACGAGGGCAACACGCACCTCCCGATGGAGCAGCACGCCGCGGTCGCGCACTACGACGCCGACGGCAAAATCACGCTCTGGTCTTCGACGCAGACGCCGCACTACGTCCACCGCGCGCTCGCCAAGACCCTGCAGATGCCGGCCGCGCACGTCCGCGTCATCGCCACGCCCAACGGCGGCGGCTTCGGCGGCAAGTCCGACCCCTTCAACCACGAGATAGCCGTCTGCGAGCTTTCGCGCCGGACGAAGCGCCCCGTCAAGGTGACGCTCACGCGCGAGGAGGTCTTCTACTGCCACCGCGGCCGCCACCCCGTCCTGATGCGCAGCCGCGTCGGCGTCAAGCGCGACGGCTCCATCACGGCGCTCGACTTCCAGTCGTTCCTCGACGGCGGCGCCTACGGCTCTTACGGCGTGGCCTCGACCTTCTACACCGGCGCCTTGCAGACGGTGACGTACGAGGTGCCGCGCTACCGCTTCCGCGGCCTGCGCGCCTTCACCAACAAGCCGCCGTGCGGCCCCAAGCGCGGCCACGGCACGCCGCAGCCGCGCTTCGCGCTCGAAGTCCAGCTCGACAAGGTGGCCGAGGAGCTGAACCTCGACCCGGCCGAGATGCGCCTCAAGCACCTGGTCAAGCCCGACACGGTGACGGCCAACTACCTGCGCGTCGGCTCGATGGGCCTCGGCAAGTGCATCGAGAAGGTCGTCGAGGGCTCGGGCTGGAAGGACAACTACCGCAAGCTGCCCGAGGGCCGGGGCTTCGGCCTCGCGTGCAGCTCCTACATCTGCGGCGCGGGGCTGCCCATCTACTGGAACTCGATGCCGCACTCGGGCGTCCAGCTACGGCTCGACCGGCAGGGCGGCGTCTGCGTCCAGTGCGGCTCGACCGACATCGGGCAGGGGTCCGACTCGGTGCTCGCCTACGTCGTCGCCGAAGTCCTCGGCATAGACCCCTTCGACATCCGCGTCGTCACCGCCGACACCGACCTGACGCCCGTTGACCTCGGCAGCTATTCGAGCCGCGTCACCCTCATGACCGGCAACGCGGCCATCCAGGCGGCCGAGCGCGCGCGCGAACTCCTCGTGTCGGCCGTCTCGGAGAAGCTGGGCGTCCCCGCCGACAACCTCTCGCTGGCCGAGCGCCGCGTCTTCGACGTGGAGAACCCCGAGACGGGGGTGACGTTCGCCGAGGCGGTCGTCCTCGCCGAGCAGAAGTTCGGCACCATCGGCACCGTCGGCTCCTACGTCCCGCCGCGCGCGCCCGGCAGGTTCAAGGGCGCGGGCGTCGGCCCGTCGCCGGCCTACAGCTACTCGGCCGCGGTGGCCGAGGTCGAGGTGGACGTGGAGACCGGCCTCGTCACGGTCCCGCGCGTCTGGGTCGCGCACGACATCGGCCGGAGCATCAACCCGATGCTCGTCATGGGGCAGGTCGAGGGCGGCGTCTACATGGGGCTCGGCGAGGCGCTCATGGAGGAGATGGTCTACCGCGAGAACCGCAACGTCGTCCACAAGTTCCCCTCGATGCTCGAATACAAGAGCCCGACGACCTTGGAGATGTGCGACGTCTTCACCTACCTCGTCGAGGACGCCGACCCGAACGGCCCCTTCGGCGCCAAGGAGGTCGGGCAGGGGCCGCTGCTCCCCGTCATGCCGGCCGTCGCCAACGCCGTCTACGACGCCGTCGGCGTCCGCGTGGACGAGGTGCCCATCACGCCCGAGAAGGTGCTGGCCGCGCTCAAGGCCAAGCGGCAGGGCAAAGACCCGCGCTTCGGCCCGGCGCGCGTCCCCGCGCCCGCCTGGCCCGACCCGCTCAAGGTCCTGACGCCCGCCGAGGGCGGCGACGGCAAAGAGATGCCCCGCGTGGCCGTGCATTCGTGAGAGTAGAAGGGTTGAGTTGAGCCGTTATGATGAGACTTCCTAAGTTCGCCTACCTCGTGCCGAAGACGCTGGGCGAGGCGGTGAAGATGATGGGCGGCGCGGGCCCCGAGGGGCAGTTCGTCGCCGGCGGGACGGACCTGTACCCGAACATGAAGCGGCGGCAGCAGACGCCGCGGACGGTCATCTCCGTCGGCCGCCTGCCCGAGCTGCGGCGCGTCGAGGGCGACGGCCGGGAGGGCCTGCGCATCGGCGCGGGCGTCTCGCTGACCGAAATCGTCGAGCACCCGGTGGTCAACCGCGACTACCCTTCGGTGGCGCGCGCGGCGCGGCTCATCTCGACGCCGATACTGCGGAACATGGGCACCGTCGGCGGCAACCTCCTGCTCGACACGCGTTGCAACTACTACGACCAGAACTACGAGTGGCGCAAGGGCGTCAACTTCTGCATGAAGAAGGACGGCGACGTCTGCTGGGTCGCGCCCGGCAGCCCGAAGTGCTGGGCCGTCCAGTCCTCAGACCTCGTGCCGCTGATGGTGGCGATAGGCGCGCGGCTGCGGCTCGTCTCGACGGTCGGCGACCGCCTGGTCGAGGCGCGCGGCTTCTACAACGACGACGGCATTGACTACCTGCACAAGCGCCCCGACGAACTGCTGGCCGAGATTCACCTGCCGCCCGCCGCGGGCTGGCGCGCCGTCTACAAGAAGCTGCGGCGGCGCGGCGCGTTCGACTTCCCCGTGCTCGGGGTGGCGGCGCGGCTCGACGCGGAAGGCGGCGGGGCCGTGACGCAGGCGCGCGTCGTCCTCGGCGGCATCTCTCCCGCGCCGCTCGAAGTCGAGGCGGCCGCCCGGGCGCTGGCCGGCGCGCCGCTCAGCGACGAGACAATAAGCGCGGCGGCCGAAGCCTGCTACCTGCGCGCGCGCCCGCTCGACAACACGGACCACCTGATGAACTACCGCAAGCAGATGGCGCGCCCCTTCGTCCTGCGCGCCCTCAGGGAACTGGTAGACAGTAGTCAGTAGACAGTAGGGCTTCAGCCTCGCCGGGATTTTGAAGTTA
>DASVUF010000103.1:0-8646 GCA_036387195.1 Pyrinomonadaceae bacterium
GGGGCCGGCGCCGCGGCGCCGGCCCCGCCGCCCGAAGGCGCGCGCGAGCCGCGGGCCGGCGCCGAAATCCCCGACGCGAAACTCGTCAACCAGGACGGCCGCGCCTTCGACACGCGCTCGCTCAAGGGGCGCGCGCTCGTCGTCAACTTCGTCTACACGCGCTGCCCCCTGCCCGACCAGTGCCCGCTGCTGAGCGCCAACTTCGCGCGGCTCAACGCGGCGATAGCCTCCGACCCCGCGCTGCGCGGGAAGGCGCGGCTGCTGAGCGTGACGATTGACCCGGAGCACGACCGGCCGGAGGTCTTGCGCGAGTACGGCGCGGCCTACGCGGGCGGCAGGTTCGACTCGTGGGACTTCGCGACCGGCGACGCGGCCGAGGTCCGGCGCTTCGCGGAGTTCTTCGGCCTCGTCTACAAGGCCGAGGGCGAACAGGTCGTCCACTCGCTCCGCACGGCGGTCGTCGCGCCCGACGGCAGGCTCGTCAAAGTCTACCGCGGCAACGAGTGGAAGCCGGACGAGGTGCTGGCGGATTTAAGAAGCCTGCCGCAGCCGTGAGTCGTAGGCCGTGAGTCGTAAAACAGTTTGACGGCCGCGGGCGCCCGGGCGCCCGCGGCCGTCAACTTTTACCTTCAGCCGAACGCGCGCCGGGGGCGCCTAGCCCTTCAGCTTCTGAATCTCCTCGGTCAGCGCGGGGACGACCTCGAACAGGTCGCCGACGATGCCGTAGTCGGCGATGTCGAAGATGGGCGCCTCGGGGTCTTTGTTGACGGCGACGATGGTGCCGGCGTTCTTCATCCCGACGAGGTGCTGGATGGCGCCCGAGATGCCGAGCGCGACGTAGAGCTTGGGCGCGACCGTCTGCCCCGACGAGCCTATCTGGCGGTCAATCGGCAGCCAGCCGGCGTCGCAGATGGGGCGCGAGGCGGCGATGTCGCCGCCGAGCAGGTCGGCCAGCTTCTGCGCCAGCGCGATGTTCTCCTGGCTCTTGATGCCGCGGCCGATGGCGATGATGACGTCGGTCTTCGTCAGGTCGACGGCCGCCTTCACCTCCTGGAACGGCGGCTCGGGCCGCATACGCGCCTCGCCGACCTCGACCGGCGCCGACTCGACCTGCGCGCCGCCGCCGCGCTCGGCCTGGTCGCCGCGGTACGCGCCCGACTGGAAGGTCGCGAAGACCGGCCCGCCGCCCTGCGCCACCACGTCCGCGTCCATCTTGCCCTGGAAGAGCCGGCGCGTGAACGTGACGCCGCCGCCCTCGGCCTTCATGCGGATGCAGTCGCTGATGAGCCCCTTGCCGAAGCGCGCCGCCAGCTTCGGCGCGAAGTCGCGCACCATGTAGGTGTGCGGGAAGATGACGTACTGCGGGTCGCGCCCGCGCACGACCTGCTCGAAGGCGTCGGCGTAGGCGTCGGGCGTGTAGTCCGCAAGCTGCGGGCTCTCGGCCGAGACGACGCCGGCCAGCTTGAAGCCCGCGGCCTCGCCCGCCACGCCCGCGTCCGCGCCGAGGACGACCGCCGTCACCTCCTGCCCCGTGGCCGCGCCCAACTGCTGCGCCGCCGCCACGGCCTCGAACGACACCCTGTTGACCGCGCCCTGCCGGTGCTCGATGAAGACTAAGATTCCGTTACTCATGGTTTAGCTTTTCGCTGTCGGCCGCCGGCTGTCGGCCGGCGCCGTCCGTCCGTCAACTGTCCGCCCGCGGGCGCCGCCCGCCGGCGAAAACGCAGAAGCTAAAAGCCGCCGGCCGATGGCCGGTGGCCGACGGCCTCAGAACACCCGCGCCTCGGTGCGGAGCTTCTCGGCGAGCTGCGCGGCGCCGCGCCTGGCGTCGCCGTCGCCGAGGAACTGCGTCTGCTTCTCCTTGAGCGGGAGGTAGACGCGCTCGACCGTCTGGAACTCGCCCTCGCCCGCGGCGATTGCCGGCTGGACTTCGCGAATCTCCTTCTTCTTCGCCGCCATGATGCCCTTCAGCGTGGCGTAGCGTATCTGGCTGATGCCCGACTGGATGGTCAGGAGCGCCGGCGTCTGCATCGTGTACCACTGGTACCAGCCGCTCTCCAGCTCGCGCTTGACGCGCAGCTGCTCGCCCGACCAGTCCACCTCGATGACGATGGTGGCGTGCGGCAGCCCGAGGAGTTCGGCGACGATGACGCCCGTCTGCCCGTAGCCGTGGTCGTCGGACTGGAGTCCGGCCATCACGAGGTCGGGCGACTCGCCGCGCACCGCCTCGGCCAGCACCCTGGCGATGGCGAAGGGGCCGGCCTGCCCGAAGTCTTCGGCGACGACGTGGATGGCGCGGTCGGCGCCGCGCGCCAGCGCGTCCTTGATGACCGACTTGGCGCGCTGCGGCCCGAGCGTGCAGACGACGACCTCGCCGCCGCCCTTCTTCTCCTTGAGCCTCAGCGCCTCCTCCAGCGCGTAGCCGTCCGACTCGTTCACCTCGAAGGAGAGGTCGCCCTCCTCCACCCACTTCCCGTCACCGCGGACGCGCAGCACGGCGTCCTTGTTCGGGACCTGTTTCATTAAGACGACGATTTTCATGGGTAACCGTTGGCCGTCGGCCGCAGGCTTTCAGCCCTCGCCCCCCGCGGGGGTTCTCGGCGGCCTGCGCGCGCCCGCGGGGCCGCGCAAGCCGGAGGGTGAAAGCCGGCGGCTAACAGCTATTCCTCATACCGTTTGAAGAGCAGCGCGGCGTTGGTGCCGCCGAAGCCGAAGCTGTTCGAGAGCGCGTAGTCCACCCGCGCCTCGCGCGGCTCGTTCGGCACGTAGTCGAGGTCGCACTCGGGGTCGGGGTTGACGTAGTTGATGGTCGGCGGCAGCTTGCCCTCGTGGATGGCGAGGGCGGAGAAGACCGCCTCGATGCCGCCGGCCGCGCCGAGCAGGTGCCCGGTGAGCGACTTGGTCGAGCTGACCGCGAGCTTGTAGGCGTGCTCGCCGAAGGTCTTCTTGATGGCGGCCGTCTCGAACTTGTCGTTGTAGGGCGTCGAGGTGCCGTGCGCGTTGACGTAGCCGACCTGCTCGGGGCTGACGCCGGCGTCCTTCAGCGCCATCGTCATCACGCGCACCGCGCCCGAGGCGGTCTCGTCCGGCATCGTGATGTGGAAGGCGTCGCTCGTCATGCCGTAGCCGACGACCTCCGCGTAAATCTTCGCGCCGCGCGCGCGGGCGAACTCCAGCTCTTCGAGTATCAGGAGCCCCGCGCCCTCGCCGATGATGAAGCCGTCGCGGTCGCGCTCGAACGGCCGCGAGGCGTGCTCGGGGTCGTCGTTGCGGGTCGAGAGCGCGCGCATGGCGGCGAAGCCGGCCACCGACATCGGCGTGATGGCCGACTCCGCGCCGCCGCAGATCATCACGTCGGCGTCGCCGCGCTGGATGATTTTGAGGCTGTCGCCGATGGCGTGCGCGCCGGCGGCGCAGGCCGTCGCGGTCGCCGAGTTCGGCCCCTTCGCGCCGAAGCGGATGGAGACCTGGCCGGCGGCGAGGTTGACGATGGCCGAGGGGATGAAGAAGGGCGAGACGCGGTGCGGCCCCTCGTCGAGCAGCTTGGAGTGCTCGCGCTCGATGGCCCAGAAGTCGCCGATGCCGCTGCTGATGTAGGTGCCGACGCGGTAGGCGACCTCGTCGCCGTAGCGGTCGGGAATCCTCTGCCCCCGCTCGACGAGCCCCGAGGCGTAGATGGCCTCGTCGGCGGCGGCGACGGCGAAGTGGATGAAGGCGCCCATCTTGCGCGCCTCCTTCTTCTCGACGAACTTGAGCGGGTCGAAGTTCTTGACCTCGGCCCCGATCTTGACCGAGAACTTCGCGGTGTCGAACTTCTCGATGTAGCCGACGCCGCTGCGGCCCGCCATCAGCGAGCCCCAGGTGTCGGCCACGGTGTTACCGCACGGCGTGACGAGGCCGAGCCCCGTGACCACAACGCGACGTTTCAAAGCTTCTGCTCCTTAGAAGGACTGCCGGGCGGGGCGGCCCGCGCCGGCCCGCCCGCGGCGTCGCGGGGGCGGCTCGCGCGCGGCCCGGCTCGCGGCCGGGCCGGCGCCCGCCCCCTTCCCGCGTCGCGGGCCCGGGGCCGGCCGCCTACTTGCCCTTCGCCTGGTGCTGGTCTATGTAGTTGTAGGCGTCGCGGACGCTCTGAATCTTCTCGGCGTCCTCGTCGGGGATTTCGATGCCGAACTCCTCCTCGAAGCGCATGACGAGTTCGACCGTGTCGAGCGAGTCGGCGCCGAGGTCGTCTATGAAGCGCGCGTTCGGCGTCACCTCGTTCTCGTCCACGCCAAGCTCGTCGATGATGATCTGCTTGACCTTATTCTCGATCTCCTGATCGGCCATTATTCCTGCTCCTCCACTGTGAATTGGTAAAACTTACGTGCGCGGCCTTATAGCCCGGGCGCGCCGGCGTCCGCTTCCCGCCGGCCGTGCGAAGACGGCTGCGCGCCGAGTTCCGCGAAGGCGCGCTCGACGCCCTGCGTGTCGGCGACGTTGAGCGTCGTGACCTCCTCGGCGGTGTTGTGCCGCACCAGCCCCGTCAGCACCTTCCCGGGGCCGATCTCGACGAACGTCCTCACGTGCTCCCTCGCCACGAGGTGCCGCACCGCGGCCATCCACCTCACCGGCGCGACGACCTGCCGGTGGAGCAGCCACTTGAGGGCGTCCCCGCTCCTGTGCATCATGATGGGCGGGTCCACCTCGGCGACCAGCAGCGGCGGCGAAATGTCGGTTGACTCTTTGCTCATCTCCGCTTCGAGGTGGCGCGCGAGCTTCTCCTGCGCCGGCAGCATCAGCTTCGAGTGGAACGGGGCGCTCACGTTGAGCATGACCGCGCGCCTGACGATGGGGCAGTCCCGCTGCAACATCTCGACCGCCTTGACGACGGCGGCGGCGTGGCCCGAGATGACTATCTGGTGCGGGGCGTTGATGTTCGCCAGCGCGCAGACCTCGTCGCGCCCCTCGACGGCCTCGCGGCAGGCCTTCTTGACGGCGGCCTCGATGTCGCCCCGGCCGATGATGGCCGCCATCGCCCCCTCGCCGACCGGCACGGCCTCCTGCATGTAGCGCCCGCGCTCGCGCACGGCGCGCACGGCGTCCTCCAGCGCGAGCCCCCCGGCGAAGACCAGCGCCGAGTACTCGCCGAGGCTGTGCCCGGCCACGTAGTCGGGGCGCGGGAACTCGGCGCCGCGCGCCGCGGCGTACTCCCGCATGGCGTGGCAGGCCGCCACGGAGACCGTCAGGATGGCGGGCTGCGTGTTCTCGGTGAGCTGCAACTCCTCTTCCGGCCCCTCGAAACAGAGCCGCGAGAGCGGGAAGCCCAGCGCCCCGTCGGCGCGCGCGAAGACCTCGCGCGCGGCGGGCGAGTTCTCCCAGAGGTCGCGCCCCATCCCCACGTGCTGCGAGCCCTGCCCGGGGAAGATGAAGGCGAGCCGCGTCTTATGTTTGCCTGCCATACGAAGCTTATCAGGTTAGGCGTCCGGCCGCCGCGCGCGCCGGCGGCCGGCTACCACTTGATGAGCGCGCCGCCCCAGGTGACGCCGCCGCCGAAGGAGGCGAGCAGCACGAGGTCGCCCTCCGAGACCTTGCCCCGCTCGATGCACTCGTCGAGCGCGATGGGCACGGAGGCCGAGGAGGTGTTGCCGTGGTAGGCGATGTTCGAGTAGACGATGGAGCTGTCCACGTTCAGCTTCGACGCCACGGCGTCCGTGATGCGCTGGTTCGCCTGGTGCGGGATGAAGAGCTTGACGTCGTCGGGCTTGTACCCGGCCTCCTCCAGCACCTCGCGCGAGACGTCGGCCATCGAGCGGACGGCTATCTTGAACAGCTCGTTCCCCTTCATCCTGAAGAAGTGCATCCCCTGGGCGAGCGTCTCAGCGCTCGGCCTGACGCGCGTGCCGCCGCCGGGCGAGTAGAGCTGCTCGGCGTAGCGGCCGTCAGAGTAGATTCTGGTGGAGAGGATGCCGCGGTCGCCCTCGGCCGGCCCCAAAACGGCCGCGCCCGCGCCGTCGCCGAAGAGGATGCAGGTCGCGCGGTCGGTGAAGTCGACGTAGCGCGTCAGCACCTCGGCCCCGATGACGAGCGCGTAGCGCGTCTGCCCGGAGCGGATCATCTGGTTCGCCATCGTCAGCCCGTAGAGGAAGCCCGAGCAGGCGGCGGCGAGGTCGAAGGCGGCGGCGCGGTTCGCGCCCAGCTCGGCCTGAATCAGACAGCCGGTGGAGGGGAGAATCTGGTCGGGCGAGACCGTGGCGCAGATGACCAGGCCGAGGTCAATGGGGTCGATGCGCGCGCGCTCGATGGCCTTGCGCGCGGCGGCGACGGCGAACATCGAGGTGTACTCGTTGTCGGCGGCCTTGTGGCGCTCCTTGATGCCCGTGCGCGTCGTAATCCACTCGTCCGAGGTCTCGACCATCCGCTCCAGGTCGGCGTTGGTCAGGATGCCCTCTGGGTAGGCGCGCCCCGTTCCGAGTATAGCCGCTCTGCCTTCTGCCATCAGCCTGCCTGCTTTCTCCGGGTTCCTGAGAACATACCACAAAGGCGCGCCGGCGCTCACTCAGCGGCGGCGCCGGCGGGCGCCCGCGACTCGCGCGCGTTCGTCTCGGCGATGCCGCGCTCGATGCGCTCCTGCGCGCCGTGCTCGGAAAACTCCTTCACGTTGCGGATGGCGTTGCGGACGGCGAGCGCGTTCGAGCTGCCGTGGCCGACGACGACTATCCGCCGCACGCCCAGGAGCGGCGCGCCGCCGTACTCGGCGTAGTCGAGCCGCTTCTTGAGATTCTGGAAGGCCGGCCGCGCCAGCACCGCCCCCGTCTTCGTGATGACCGAGGCCGAAAGCTCCCGCTTGATCATCGAGACGACCGCCTCCTGCAACCCCTCGGACAGCTTCAGGATGACGTTGCCCGTGAAGCCGTCGGTGACGATGACGTCCACCTGGCCGGTGAAGACGTCGCGCCCCTCGACGTTGCCGACGAAGTTGAGGCTCTGCAACTCGCGCAGCAGCGGGAACGCCTCCTTCGTCAGGTCGTTCCCCTTGGCCTCCTCCTCGCCGATGCTCATCAGGCCGACCTTGGGCCGCTCGGTCCCCAGCACCGAGCGCGAGTAGGCGTCGCCCATGATAGCAAACTGCGCCATGTGATGCGCCTTGCACTCGGCGTTGGCGCCGACGTCGAGGAGCATGGTCGGGCGCCCCGACCTGGTCGGCAGCAGCGCCGCCAGCGCGGGGCGGTCAACGCCGGGCAGCATGCCGATGACCATCTTGGCCGTCGCCATCGCCGCGCCGGTGTTGCCGGCCGAGACGAAGCCGTCGGCGTGGCCGTCGGCGACGAGGCGCGCGCCGACCCGCATCGAGCTTTTGCGCTTGCGGCGGACGGCCGTCGCCACCGCCTCGTCCATCCCGATGAACTCCGCGGCCTCGACGAACCAGACCCCCTTGTCGCCGTCCCTGCGCCAGCCGCAGCGGCGGAGCTCCTTCTCCACCACCTCGCGCTGCCCGACGAGGACGACCCCGACGCCGAAGTCTCGCGCGGCGGCGAGCGCGCCGTCAATCTCGGGGTGCGGCGCGCGGTCGCTCCCCATCGCGTCCACGACGACCCTGCCGGTCAGTTTGGCCTGCTTCATCAAACCGGGTCTTGCGGCGGCCGCGTCCTACGCCTCCTGCTCGACCTTCAGCACCTGCCGGTCGTTGTAGTAGCCGCACTTGGCGCAGACGCGGTGCGGCATCCGCGGCTCCTGGCAGTTTTCGCAGAGCACGGTCTGGGGCGCGCGCAGCGCGTCGTGCGCGCGGCGCTGGCGCGTGCGCGACTTCGAGTGGCGTCGTTTCGGATTAGGCATTTTATAACTCCTCTTGGATTGCTACCTGTCAAATTACAAATGGTGATTTAAGAGATTATCTACTCACCATCGCTTCCCTTCTTCAGCTCGGCGAGCGCCGCCCAGCGCGGGTCCGGCTCGCCCTGCCCGCAGGCGCAGTGGCCGGCGTTCAGGTCGGCGCCGCACTGCTGGCAGAGCCCCTTGCAGTCCTCGCGGCACAGGTGGCGCAGCGGGAGCGCCAGCAGAATCTGCTCGCGCACCAGCTCGTCGAGGTCCACGGCGTCGCCCTCGTAGGCCGAGAGCCCGAGGTCTTCGGCCAGCAGCTCGACGTTCTCCTCCTTGGCCGCCTCGGCCTCCTGCGGGATGAAGGAGGTGTCGAACTCGACGGCCAGCGGCGCGCGCCGCGGCGCGGCGCAGCGGTCGCACAACAGCTCGACCTCGGTCTTTATCTCGCCGCGCAGGCGGACGCGCTCGCCCTTGCGGCTGGCGTCGCCGCTGACGACCGCGTCGGCCACGAGCCGCGCGCCCTCCTCCTCAAGCTCGACCTCCTCCGGGCGGTAGGCGTGCTCGAAGGCCCTGCCGGCCGCAGTCAGTTCCTCAACCTCAATCCGCATGACTTGCCCCCCCGGTCGGCGGCCGCGATTCTCCGGCCGCTCGGCGCAAAAGTTGCAATTATAACGGCCTCGGCGAAAGTGTCAACGCGCCGCGGCCTCGCCGAGCGCGTCCTCCAGCAGCGCCGCGGCCACGCGCGCGTCGCCGCCCGTCAGCAGGCGACGCCGCCCGCGCCCCCTCGCCGCGGAAGGCCCGCGGGCGTCACTCGCGCCCGCCGCGCCCGCCGCGTCGGTCGCGTCAGCC
>DASVUF010000104.1:0-16027 GCA_036387195.1 Pyrinomonadaceae bacterium
CCCGTCGCGCGCGGCGGGCGCGCCCTCGTCCGAGACGACGCGGCCGTCGCGCAGCGAGATGCGGCGGTCGGCGCGCGCGGCCAGCTCCGCGTCGTGCGTGACGAGGACGAGCGTCGCGCCGCGCCGCCGGTTCATCTCCACCATCAGGTCGAAGACGTGTCGGCCGTTGCGCGAGTCGAGGTTGCCCGTCGGCTCGTCGGCGAGCAGGATGGACGGCTCGTTGGCGAAGGCGCGCGCCACCGCCACGCGCTGCTGCTCGCCGCCCGAGAGCTGCGAAGGGTAATGGTGCGCGCGCCCGGTCAGCTCCACGTCTTCGAGCACGCGGCGGGCGCGCGCTGCGGCGTCGCGGCGGCCGGCTATCTCCAGCGGCGCGAGCACGTTCTCCAGCGCCGTCATCGAGGGGATGAGGTGGAACGACTGGAAGACGAAGCCGAGCTTGCGGCCGCGCAGGGAGGCCAGCGCGTCCTCGCCCATCCGCGTCACCTCCTCGCCGTCAATCACGATGCGGCCCGAGGTCGGCGCGTCGAGCCCGGCGACGAGGCCGAGCAGCGTTGACTTGCCGCTCCCCGAAGGGCCGACGACCGCGACGAACTGGCCGTCGGGAATCGTCAGGTCAAGCTCGCGCAGGATGGTCAGGCGCTCCGCGCCGGACTGAACCGTCTTGGATACTTGGTATAATTCGATCATGAAAATTCCGTCGTACGCACTTAATAAGATTCTGCCCGCGGCCTTTTTGCTGCTCGCCCCCGCGCTTTTCTCGGCCTGCGGCGGCGGCCCGCCGCGCGGGACGCCGGGGGCGGGCGGGGCCGGCCCCGCCGCGACGCCCGCCCCCGCGCAGGCGGCGGCGACGCCCGCTGAGACTGTACCTAAAATCGTAGCCTTCGGCGACAGCCTGACGGCCGGCTACGGGCTCGCGCCGCAGGAGAGCTACCCGGCGCTGCTCCAAAAGATGCTCGACGCTGACGGCTTCAGGTACGAGGTCGTCAACGCCGGCGAGTCGGGCGGCACGTCCGCCGGCGGCGTCCGCCGCATCGACTGGGCGCTCGACGCGGGCGACGTCCGCTTCGTCATCCTCGAACTCGGCGCCAACGACTTCCTGCGCGGCCAGCCCGTCTCCGAGACTAAAAAGAACCTCGCCGAAATCATCAGGCGCGCCCGCGGGCGCGGCGCGCAGGTCCTGCTCGCCGCCATGCTGACGACGACCGAGCCGGGGCGCGACTACGAGCAGGAGATTAGCGACGCCTACAAGTCGCTCGCCGAGGAGCACGAGGTCCCGCTCATCCCCTTCTTCCTCGAAGGCGTCGCCGGCGTTGACCGCCTGAACCAGGAAGACCGCGTCCACCCCAACGCCGAGGGCACGCGAATCGTCGCCGCCAACGTCTACAGACACCTCCGGCCGCTGCTCGAAAAGGAGCGCGGGAAGCGGGGCGCATGAAGTACGACGTGGTCGTCATCGGCGGCGGCGCGGCCGGGCTGATGTGCGCCTTCGAGGCGGGGCGGCGCGGGCGGCGCGTCGTCGTGCTGGAGCACAACGAGCGCGTCGGGCGCAAGATAGAGATTTCGGGCGGCGGCCGCTGCAACTTCACCAACACGGGCGCGGCCGCCGGCGACTACCTCTCGCGCAACCCGCACTTCGCCAAGTCGGCGCTGGCGCGCTACACGCCCGCCGACTTCGTCGCGCTCGTCGAGCGCCACCGCATCCGCTACCACGAGAAGAAGCTCGGGCAGCTCTTCTGCGACGAAAGCTCAGGGCAGATAGTCCGGATGCTGCTCGACGAGTGCGAGGCGGCCGGCGCCGTCGTCGTCACGGGCTGCCGCGTCGAGGGCGTCGGCCGCGACGAGCGCTTCCGCGTGAAGACGAGCCGGGGCGAGTTCGCGTCCGAATCGCTGGTCGTCGCCACGGGCGGCCTCTCCATCCCGAAGCTCGGCGCGACCGATTTCGGCTACCGCGTGGCGCGGCAGTTCGGCCTGAAGGTCGTGCAGCCCGAGCCGGCGCTCGTCCCCCTGACGCTCGCGGCGCGCGACCTCGCGTCGTTCCAGCCCTTGAGCGGCGTCTCCGTCCCGGCGGTCGTCCGCTGCGGCGGCGCGGAGTTCGCGGAGAACCTGCTCGTCACGCACAGGGGACTGAGCGGCCCGGCCGTCCTCCAGATATCCTCCTACTGGGCGCGCGGCGAGGAGTTGTCGGTTGACCTGCTGCCGGGCGCGGACGCGCGCGCGCTCCTCCTGCGCAGGCGCGCGTCGGGCGCCGAGCTACAGACCGCGCTCGGCCAGCAGTTGCCCAGGCGCTTCGCGCAGGTCTGGGCCGAGACGTTCGCGCCGCGCAAGTCGCTGCGCGCCTACACCGACGCCGAGGTCGAGGCGACGGCCGCGCGCCTGCACGACTGGCGCATCCTCCCCGCCGGCTCCGAAGGCTTTCAGAAGGCCGAGGTGACGAAGGGCGGCGTCTCGACCGACGAGCTTTCGTCCAAAACGATGGAGGCGCGGCGCGCCCCTGGCCTCTACTTCATCGGCGAGGTCGTGGACGTCACCGGCCACCTCGGCGGCTACAACTTCCAGTGGGCGTGGGCCTCGGCCCACGCCGCCGGCCGGCACGCGTGAAAAAGTTTTCGCGCGCGCCGCCACAAAACTCCCGCCCGCGGTGTTTATACGGCAGAGGGACGATTCGTTTCCGATTTCAACCGCAGGAGAGGAGTGTGAGAGTGATGAGAGGCCGGATGATTTCCAACCTTGTGTGCGCGGCGGCGCTGTGTCTCGCCGCGGCGGCGGGCGCGTCGGCGCAGGACTTCCAGAAGAGCTACAACCTCGGCGCGGGCGGCGCGGTGCGCATCGCCAACGTCTCGGGCGACATCGAGCTGAAGGGCTACGAGGGCAGCGCGCTCGTCGTCAGGGCCTACAAGACGGGGCGCGACCGCGACATGGTCGAGGTCGAGGACGCCAGCACGGACGGGCGCGTCGAGCTGCGCGCGAAGTACCCGAACAGTTGCAACTGCGACGCGGGCGTCAGGTTCGAGGTCATGGCGCCGCGCTCGGCGGGCATCAACTTCGAGAAGATTTCGACGGCCAGCGGCGACATCCGCGCCGAGGGCTTCTCGGGCCGCGTCGTGCTCTCGACGGCGAGCGGCGAGGTGACGGTGCGCGGCATGAGCGGCGACGTCAAGGCCTCGTCGGCGAGCGGGACGGTGCGCGTGGCCGACTCGTCGGGGACGGTCAACGCCAGCAGCGCGAGCGGCGACGTCGAGGTCGAGCTGACGCGGGTCGAGGGCGGCGACATGCGCTTCTCCAGCGCCAGCGGCGACGTGCGCGTGAAACTCCCTTCGAACGTGGACGCGCAGGTCACCATGTCCACCGTCTCGGGCAACATCGACACGAACTTCCCCATCGAGGTCAAGACCAGCCGCTACGGCCCCGGCACGAGCGCCCGCGGCCAGCTCGGCAGCGGCTCGCGCAGCCTCAAGCTCTCCTCCGCCTCGGGCAACATCTCGCTGAAGAGCATCTGAAGCCCCGGCGGCCGCCGGCGGTCTTAAACGCGCGGGGGGCGGGGGCGCGGCTTTGACGACTTTCGTCTTCAGAGCCGCGCCCCCGCCCCCCGCGCGTTTGATTCACCCCGGGGCGCCGGGCGCTACTCGGAGCCGTCGGCGTCGCCGGTCGCGGACGCGGGGCGGCCGGCGCGCGGGTGGTGGCGCTCGTAGACGCTGCGGATGCGCTCGGTGGTGACGTGCGTGTAGATTTGGGTGGTGGCGAGGTCGCTGTGGCCGAGCATGGCCTGGACGCTGCGCGTGTCGGCCCCGTGTTCGAGCAGGTGGGTGGCGAAGCTGTGGCGCAGGACGTGCGGCGTGACGCCGCGCACTTCGGCGCGCGCCGCCGCCGCCTTGAGCGTCGCCCAGACGTTCTGCCGCGTCAGCGGGCGGCCGAGGTAGCCGACGAAGAGCCGCTGCGACTCGCGCCCGGCCAGCAGCGCGCGCCGCGCGGCCTGATGCCGCTGCAACCACCCGAGCGCCGAGCGGCCGACCGGCACGCGCCGCTGCTTGCTCCCCTTCCCCGTGCAGAAGAGCACGCCGCCGTCCAGGTCCACGCTCGAAACCGTCAGCCCGACCAGCTCGGAGACGCGCAGCCCCGTGGCGTAAAGCAGCTCCGTGAGCGCGCGGTCGCGCACGCCCTCGGGCGTCGAGACGTCGTAGGCCGCGAGGAGGCGCTCGACCTCCTCCTGCGTGAGGAAGCGCGGCAGCTTCTGCGCGCCGTGCGGGGCGGCGATGTCGGCGGTCGGGTCCGCCTTGACGTGCCCGTCGAGCAGCAGGAAGCGGTAGAAGCCGCGCGCCGCGCTCAGCGCACGGCCCACCGAACGCGGCGCCAGCCCCTCGCGCGACATCCCCATCACGAACTCGGTCAGCTCCTCCTTCCCCAGCAGGTGCGGCTCGCGCCCCGCGGCCTCGGCCAGCGCGCGCAGCCGCCCGAGGTCGCGCCGGTAGCTCTCGACCGAGTTCTTCGAGAGCCCCTTCTCCACCTGCAGGAAGCTCAGGTACTCGCGTATCAGGTCACGTGACATAGGATGATGCGGGCGGCGGACTGTCGGTCAGTGATGGGCAGGAAAACTCTGTTCGGCCCGGACTTCGTCGCGGCCGACGGCGTCTGCCGAAGCGGCTCCGCCGGCCGGCCGCCGAACGGCCTGCGGCCCCCGCTCAACTCGTCGGCCGGTCGGCGGCGGGGAGGGTGGCGCTGAAGTCGCGCAGGAAGCGGCGCGCGTAGGAGTCGAGCAGCCAGTCAACGCGCGCCGCGTCCTGCGAGGCGACGAGCAGGCCGACGTGATGGCGCTTGTTCAGGCGGAAGACTATCTCGGGGTCGTCGTAGGCGGAGGTGTCGGGCCACTCCTGCCGCGCGAGCGAGATGACGATGCCGGCGTAGTCGTCGCGCGTGGGCGGCAGAGAGTAGTGGCCGTGCTCGCCGGCGACCTCGATGCGCGCCCACTCGCGCCAGAGGTTGACGCCGCGCGCCGCCTCGACCACCTCGGCGATGTTCGCGCCGCCGACGCGCGCCGCCGTCTCCAGGAAGTAGAAGCGGCCGTCGCCGCCCTTGATGAACTCGGTGTGCGTGACGCCGCGCACCAGCCCGAGCGTGCGCAGCAGCTCGTGGTTGAGCAGTTCGAGCGCCTGCGCGTCCGGCGACTCGTGCGGGATGGTGCGCGTCATGAAGACGCCGCCGCCGTGCGCCACCTCCATCGGCGGCGTGCCGTACTTGCTCACCGCCGTGAAGAGCGGCTCGCGCTCCGAGATGATGGAGTCAACGTGGAAGATGTCGCCGGGGATGAACTGCTCGATGAGGTAGAAGGACTGGCGGTCGCCCAGCTCTTCGAGGCGCGGCCACACCTCCTCGGCCGCGGCGACCTTCTTGATGCCGACGGCCGACGCCTCCGAGCGCGGCTTGAGCACCCACGGCGGCGGGACGCGCTCGGTGAACTCGCGGATGCGGTCGTTGTTGAGCGCGTGGACGAACTCGGGGACGAGGACGCCGTGGTCGCGCGCCTTGACGCGCATCGCCAGCTTGTCGCGGAAGTAGCGCGCCGTGGTGTCGCCCATGCCGGGGATGCGCAGGTGCTCGCGCAGGGAGGCGGCCGTCTCGACGTCGAAGTCGTCGAGCGGGACGACGCGGTCTATCTCGCGCGTGCGCGCCAGCCAGCTCACGCCCCGGGTCACGTCTTCGAGCTTGTAGCCGTCGGGCAGGTAGAAGAACTCGTCCACCGACTCGCGCGGCCAGTCGGCGTCGCGCAGCTTCTCCATCGTGACGACGTAGACGCGGCAGCCCTGGCGCTTGCACTCGCGCATGAACTCCTGCCCCTTCTCGAAGGTGGCGATGCACAGGACTGTGAGCGGTCGCTTCTCTGACAAGGTCGAGACTCCCCGGCGGACAGGTTTGTTTTTCCAGAGCGTCGGCGCGCACGAATGATAACGCATCGCGGCCCGACTGCAACAACGGGCGAGACGGCCTTAAGTCCGCCTCAGAACTTCGGCGTGACGCCGAGGTTCCGGAAGAGGAAGGCGTAGATGTCGGCCGCCTGCTCGATGGCCTTGGTGGTGCTGCTGGCGCCGTGGCCCGACTTGGTGTCGATGCGTATGAGGACGGGGCTGTCGCCGGCCTGCGCCGCCTGCAGGGCCGCCGCGTACTTGAAGGAGTGCGCGGGGACGACGCGGTCGTCGTGGTCGGCCGTCGTCGTCAGCACGGCCGGGTACTTCACGCCCGGCCGGACGTTGTGGAGCGGCGAGTAGGCGTAGAGCGCCCTGAACTCGGCCTCGTTGTCCGACGAGCCGTAGTCGGCCACCCAGTTCCAGCCGATGGTGAACTTGTGGAAGCGGAGCATGTCCATCACGCCCGCCTGCTGGATGACGGCCCCGAACAGCTCGGGGCGCTGGTTGGCGACCGCGCCGACGAGCAGGCCGCCGTTCGAGACGCCGTGGATGGCGAGGCGGTCGGGCGACGTGTACTTGTTGGCGACCAGCCACTCGGCCGCCGCGATGAAGTCGTCGAAGACGTTCTGCTTCCTGAGCTTCGTCCCGGCCTCGTGCCACTTCTCGCCGTACTCGCCGCCGCCGCGCAGGTTCGCCGACGCGTAGACGAAGCCCTGTTCGAGGAGGGCCAGCCGCGTCGGGCTGAAGCCGGGCGTCGTCGTCGAGTTGAAGCCGCCGTAGCCGTAGAGCAGCGTCGGGTTGCGCCCGTCGAGCTTCAGCCCCTTCCGGTGGACGAGGAACATCGGGACGCGCGTCCCGTCCTTGCTGCTGTAGAAGACCTGCCGCGTCTCGTAGCCCGCCGGGTCGAAGCCCGGAATCTCCGGCGCGCGGAAGAGCGCCGACCTGCGCGCCGCCACGTCGTAGCGGTAGATGGACGGCGGGAAGTTGAAGGAGGTGAAGGTGTAGAAGATGACCTTGTCGTCGTCCAGCCCGCCGAAGCCGCTGGCGACGCCGGGGCCGGGCAGCGCGACCTCGTTCTCGAGCCTCCCGTCGAGCGTGTAGACGTAGGCGCGCGTCGTCACGTCCTTCAGGTAGGTGGCGAAGAGCTTGCCGCCGCCGGTGCGCGCGCTCTGGAGCGGCTCGGGGCGCTCGGGCAGCACGTCCTTCCAGTCCTTCTCCGACGGGCGGCGCGGGTCGAAGAGGAAGACGCGGCCGTTGGGCGCGCCGCGGTTCGTCTCGACGAGCAGCTTGTCGCCGACGTTGTTGACCACCTGGAAGTCGTCGTCGCCGACTTCGGCCACGACCGGCCGCCAGGACTTGTCGCCCGCCTTCGCGTCGCGGAAGAAGAGCGCGTTGCCCTTCGTGCCCCTGCCGCGGTCCGAGACGCTCAGGACGGCGAAGCGGCCGTCCTCGGTCGTCGAGACGTTGTGGAAGCGCTGCGGGTTGGCCTTGTCCTCGTAGACCAGCTCGTCCGCCGACTGCGGCGCGCCGACGCGGTGGAAGTAGACCTTGTGGTTCTCGTTCTTCGAGGTCAGCTCGCGCCCCTTCTCGGGCGCGTCGTAGCGGCTGTAGTAGAAGCCCTCGCCCTGCCACGCCAGCCCCGACGCCTTGATCCAGTTGAGCGCGTCCGGGAGCTGCCTCTTCGTCGCCACCTCCATCACGTAACAGTCGCGCCAGTCCGAGCCGCCCGAAGCCTTGCAGTAGGCGGCGTACTTCGCGTCGCGCGAGACGGCGAGCGCGCCCAGCTGCGTCGTGCCGTCGGCCGAGAACTTGTTCGGGTCGAGCAGCACCTCGGGCGCGCCGCCGAGCCCCTTCTGCGCGTAGACGACCGGCTGGTTCTGGAGCCCGTCGTTCTTCGTGAAGATGTAGTAGTCGCCGCGGCGGTAGGGCGCGGTGTAGCGCGCGTAGTTGTAGAGCCGTTCGAGCCGCTCCTTGAGCCGCGCGCGGTACGGAATCTTGTCGAGGTAGGCCGAGGTGACGCGGTTCTGCTCCTCGACCCAGCGCGCGCGCTCGGGCGAGCCCTCGTCTTCGAGCCAGCGGTAGGGGTCGGCGACCTTAACGCCGAAGTAGGTGTCAACCTGCTCGACGCGCCGGGTCGCGGGGTAGTCGGGCCGCTGCCGCGCCGCCGCCGGCGGGCAGACGGCCGCCAGCGCGAGCGCCGCGGCGGCGAGCCGCTTCAAGGGTGCGGTAAGTCTGTTCATGGCTCTCCTCCGATGCGTGGCCGGCCGGGTGACGGGCCGGCGCGTCAGGCGCCGGCGACGAAGGCCGAGGGGCAGAGCGCCGCCAGCGGGCACTCGCCGCAGGCGGGGTTGCGCGCCTTGCAGGTCTTGCGCCCGTGCGCGATGAGGAGGTGCGAGAAGTCTATCCAGTCCGCGCGCGGGACGAGTTCGGTCAGGTCGCGCTCTATCTTCTCGGGCGCCTTCTCGCGCGAGAGGCCGAGGCGCGCCGAGAGGCGCGAGACGTGCGTGTCCACGACGACGCCCGAGGCGACCTGGTAGGCGTTGCCGAGGACGACGTTCGCCGTCTTGCGCGCGACGCCGGGCAGCCCGAGCAGCTCGTCCATCGTGCGCGGGACGCTCCCGCCGTGGCGCTCGCCTATCAGCCGGCACGCGCCCTGGATGGACTTCGCCTTGTTGCGGAAGAAGCCGGTCGGGCGGATGTCGCGCTCAAGCTCCTCGGCCGGGGCCGAGGCGTAGTCCTCCCACGTCCGGTACTTGCGGAAGAGTTCGGCCGTGACGAGGTTGACGCGCTCGTCCGTGCACTGCGCCGAGAGGATGGTCGCCACCAGCAGCTCCAGCGGGCTTTCGTGGTCGAGGCTGCAACGCGCCTCCGGGTGCTCCTTCCGCAGCAGCCGGATGATTCGCCTGACTCTTTTCTTCTCCTCGGTGGTCGCTGCCAACTCTCGCGCTCCTTGGGGCCGGCCGTTAGCTGTTGGCTGTTGACTGTCGGCTGTCGGCTATTGACTGTTAGCTGTTGACTGTCGGCCGCCGCCCGTTAGCCTCCATCCCGCTCGGGGAGACGGAAGCTAACGGACGGCGGGCGGCGGCTTCACACTCACCTGCGCCGGGCGCGGCGGCGGCGGGCCGGGGGCCTGGTGGAGGTGGCGGCGGGCTTCGGCGCCATCTCCTGGCGGATGAGGTCGGCGACGGCCTTCTGCGGCGCCGAGGCGCTGAGGACGAGCTTGTTGCCCTCGGTGCGGTTGACGAAGGTCTGGATGGTGTTGAGCGCCGCGCGCGTCTTGGCGTAGTCCTTGTGCTTCGGCGTCTGCTTGGCGGCCTCGGCGTTGAGCGCCGTCTGCGCGGCCATCAGCCCCATGCGGACGAGGCCGCTGAAGGCGCTGGCGTGCTCGGGCGCGTCGGTCAACACGGCCGCGCTCAGCGAATAGTTGAGCGCGTCCATGCCCTGCGCGAGGCTCACCTGCTTGACCCAGCCGACCATCTGCTCGGCCTCCTGGCTGGCCGGCGCGCCGCTCTTGCGCAGGTACTCGTAGAGGTTCGGCGGCAGCTCGACCGTCAGGCTCCAGAGCGCCTGCGGGTCGGTCGTCGCCAGGTCCACGAGCGAAGTCCTCAGGCCCTGCCGGCCGCCGGCGGCGTCCACCGCCGCGCGGACGTAGGACGGCACGCCCGCCACGAGCGTCGAGGAGTCGAGCGCGGCGACGGCGAGTTCGGGGTAAGGCATCGGCTTCGGCGGCGCCTGCTGGCCGTCGGCGGCGGCGCCCTCGGCGGGCTTCGACAGGCTTTGCAGGTCAATAATCTCGATGGTCTTCGAGCCGTAAGTCTCGCTGCGCGGGCGCACGTTCTTCGAGCCGGCGACCACGCGGCCGAGCGCGAGCAGCGTGTCGGCGTTGAAGTTCCCGCGGACGACGACGACGAACTCGGGAAGGTTGTTGGCCGGCGCCGGGTCGGCGAGCCGCGCGCCGACGGCGATGTACTCGACGCCGCGCGCGTCGAAGCCGACCTTCTGCGCCTCGGAGAGCATCTTCTGGTACTCGGCCGCGGGCATCACCTTGGGCAGCACCTCGTTGATGATGCGGCGCGCGTTGATGAAGAGCACGGCCTGCGAGTCCGGCATCGAGGCGAGGGCGCGGCGCGCGTCCACGGGGACTTGCCCGGCGGCCGCCTGCGCCAGCGCGAAGAGGAGTGCGAGAGGCAGCAGCAGCCTCACGGGGGTCGTTTTGCTCATTGCGATTTGAACGTCCTTTCGGGAAAGAGGAGAGCGACTGAAAACGGGCGAACGCCGTCCAAAATAAAGCTTCAAAGTCTAAAGTTCAAGACCTAAATTCAGCGACCCGCGCCGCCGGGCGCGACGGGCACGTCGAGCGCGAAGCCGCCGACGCGCGAGCGCGCTCCCGGCTCCGTGTAGCGCAAATCCGCGAACTGCACGAGCCAGGCGCCCGGCCCCTCGCGCCGCGCGCGCGCCACGGGGAAGCGCGCGAAGTCGAGCAGCACGCGCGCGGCCTCGCCCTCGGAGGCGCGCGCGACGGCCTGCGCCTCCTCGCCCGAAGGCTCCGCGTAGCTCAAGACGTTGCGCGCCTCTTCCGCCGACGCCCGCCCCAGCGTCAGGTCGAAGCGCGTGGTCGAGCGCTCGGCCTCCGCCAGGCAGCGCCACGCGCGCGGGTCCGCGAGGACGGGCGTCGCCGCCACCCTCAGGACGCGCTCGCCGCCGCGCGTCGCCAACTCGCGCGCGACCACCTCGGCCGCGCCGCGCGCCCGCGCCTGCACGAACCAGAGCGCGCCGCAGTAGGCCGCGACCAGCGCCAGCGCCGCCGCCGCCGCCCGGCCGCCCAGTCTTGCCCCGACCCCCTTCACCCTCAGCGCGAGCAGCGCCGCCAGCCCCGCGACCCAGAGAACGAGCGCCCCGGCGGGGACGCCCGCCTCAGGCTGCGACGCCACGCGGAAGAAGACGAACGTGATGACGAGCGCCAGCAGCCCCCAGGCGGCCGCGCGCCAGCGCGCCGGCGCCAGCAGGAAGCACGCGCCGCCGAGCGTCAGCCACACCCAGGGGTCTACGATGAAGAGCAGGTCGCCGTAGAACCAGCGCCCGTCCCAGGGCAGCAGCGGCCGCACGCCGTAACTGTTCGTCCAATCCAGAAGCGGGTGCGACGCCGACAGCAGCAGCGAGCAGACCAGCAGCCACTTCAGGCTCGCGCGCGGCTCGCGCCCGCGCAGCCGCGCCCACAGCCGTTCGCCCGCGACGAAGAGCAGCGGGAACGCGACCGCCAGCGCGAGCACCCCGACAATCGAGTGCGTGAGGCCGCGGTGGTGTTGGAGGTAGAAGGCCGGCCCGCCCGCCATCGCCACCACGTCGCCGTCCGGCAGGTTGGCCGCCGCCACGCACACGAACGTCGCGTAGGCGCTCCGCCGCCCCAGCCCCGCCTTCGCGGCCGCCAGTCCGACGAGCGAGTGTGTGAGATTGTCCACTTAAGGCGAGAAGGACGACGGGCGCTGGACGAAGGACGAATAAAAGCGCGGGCCCGAAGCCCGCGGCCTGCGCCGAGAGGCTCAAGTGATGGGGGAGACGCGCCCGGGCCCCGTGCTAAAGCCCGCGCCGGGGGCTGTCCGTCGCCGGTCAGTCCGTCTTCAGAACGGGAGCGCGCCCGCCGCCGCCGGCTCGGCCGGGAGCTGGGCGTGGCGCTCGGGGCTGAGTTCCTGTAGCTTGTCGGCCGCGGCGCGCGTGACGGTCGAGGCGGGCAGCGGCTTGCCGTCCTTGCCCTTGGCCTCGCGCGCGGCCTTGACCATGTCGAAGAGGAGGCCGACGGCCTCGTCCTTCTTCCCCTGCTTCTCCAGCACGGTCGCCAGCCGCAGCCTGACGGCGTTCGGCGAGACGGCGCCGCTCTTGTCGTTCAGCAGCTCGCGGTAGAGCGCGGCCGCGGCGTCGTACTGCGCGTCGGCCTCGCGCGCCTGCCCGAGCGCGAAGCGGGCGCGGGCGGCCACCTCGTCGCCGCCGCCCTTCGACAGCGCCTCAAGCTCGCTCAGCCCCTTCGGCCGGTCAACCGTCAGCAGGCTGGCCGCGGCGAAGTAGCGCGCCAGCTCCTTGTAGGGCGAGCCGTAGTCGCTCTGCACCTTCTGGAAAGCCTCGACGGCCTTCTGCGCGCGCTCCTGCTCGGTGGCGAAGGTCGGGCCGGTCTGGTTGGGCTGCGGCGTGGGCGAGACGGGCGCCTCGGCTATCTCGATGGCCTTGCCGAGCGCGGTGCTGGCCGCGTCGGCGCGCCGCTCGCGCCACCAGTTGAAGGCGACCAGGAGCGCGACGAGCGCGACGGCCCCGCCGATGGCGTAGAGAATCGTCCGCCCGCGCCCCTCGAAGCGGTGCGAGAGGCGGCCCGCGGCGTCCAGGGTCGTGTCGCGGAACTTGTCGTGCTTGAGCTGCTGGGTGCGTTTCTTTGTCGTTCGGGCCACGGCTTTTTCCCGGTGCAAGGACGCACTGTCGGGTGCGTTCTCGTAGGTGGAGTTAGAGGCAAAAACTCACTCTAGCGGCGGGTCGGGGGGTTGTCAAGCAAGGCCGGATTCGGAAAAAAGGCGCGCGCGGCGCGAGTTTCGCGTTGTCGGGCGGGACGGCGGCGGGCTATGCTGGCGAACAGTTCGCCACGCCGCGGTATCAAATAAAAAGCGCATGAAACTTTTCCGGGAACATCCCGCCGCCGGGCGGTGTCGAAGTAAGCGGTTGAAGGGGATGAAGCCCTTCGACAGACCCTCCCGGTTCGACGGAGGACGTTTGTGAGCTTCGGGGAGCCAATCGCCCTCCGCATGGAGGCGGAACTGGAAGGGGCCGCCGACGCGGCGACCTCGGCCGAGGCGCGCTTTGTCCCCGCGGCCGAAGAGCAGTTCCTTGAAAGGCTGAGGCGCGGCGAGGCGGCGGCCTTCAACCGGCTGGTCGAGGAGCGGCACGGCGACGTCTACGCCCTGCTCTACCGCCTGACCGAAGACCCGGAGGAGGCGCGCGACCTGACGCAGGAGACGTTCCTGCAAGCCTTCCGCCACCTGTCGAGCTTCCGCGGCGAGGCCGACGTGCGGACGTGGCTCTACCGCATCGCGGTCAACCAGGCGCGCAACCGCTGGCGCTGGTGGAAGCGGCGCCGCCGCGACCGCACCGTCTCGCTCGACGCGCCGGCGCGCGAAGGCTCCGAGTCGCCGCTCTCGGCCGGGCTCGAATCCGACCGCGCGGGCGCGGACCCCGAGCAGCAGGCGCTGGCGCGCGAACGCGAGCGCGCCCTACACGCGGCGCTCAAGTCGCTGGCGCGCCCCTACCGCGAGGTCATCGTGCTCCGCGACATCGAGGGGCTCAGTTACGAGGAGGTCGCCCTCGCGCTCGACCTCAACGTCGGCACGGTCAAGTCGCGGCTCAACCGGGGCCGCGCCGAGCTGCGGCGCAGGCTCGAAGGTTCTTTGTAATTTAGCTGTCGGCCGTCGGCCGCCGGCTAAAAGCTTTCCGGATGGCTGCCCCGCCCCGGCTTCGACCAAACACACCCCGGTGCCATGTGGGTCAGGAAGCGGCGGAGGCGGTCACGGCCCGCGCGAAGGCGACGGAGCCCGAAGGGTCTTCCGGCGGGCGGCTTTGAGGAACGAGGCCAGCAACACCCGTTCTTCTGCGGCCGCCCCGCCGCGACGCCCCACGGCGAAGTCGCCGGCGCGCAGTCCGCGCCCGCTCAAGGCTACTTCCTTTAACAAGGGAGCGGCCGGGGTCGGCCAGCCATCCGGAACCAGGGGCTGGAGGCCAGGGGCGGAGGCTAGTTAACAACCCTCGTCCCAGGGGCTCACGCGGCGGAAGCAAGGCTCTTTCACCAGCCCCCGGCTCAGATGCCCCTGGCCCCCGAACTTATGATGACGTGTCTGGAATCTCGGAAGGCGTTCTCGCCGTACCTCGACGGCGCGCTCACGCGCGAGGCGGAGTCGGCGTTGGCCGAGCACGTCGGCGCGTGCCCGGTCTGCCGTCATCAGCTTGAGGAGACGCGCGCGCTCGTGCGCGGCCTCTCGCTGATGGCGCGCCCCGCGCCGCCGGCCGGCCTCTCGGCCGCCATCCGCGACGCGCTCGTCATCGAGCGCGCGGCGCGCAACGCCTCGCCGCGCCTCTCGCCCTCGGAGCGCGTCGCGCGCTGGCTCTCGGCGCGGCTGATGCCCTACTCGGTCGGCATGGTCTACTCGCTCGTGCTCTTCGTGGCGGTCTTCGGGGGGCTGCGGCAGCAGCTCGTCATCCTGCGCAACCTCGCCGAGGCGCAGGCGCTCGAAAGCGGCCAGCCCGTGCCCTGGGCCGACGGCCGCGGCGGCTACGACGTGACGCGGCCGCTCTCGCCCGACCTCGCGGCCGCGGCGCGCGCCGCCTGGGGCCCCGAGTCGCCGACGCTGAACCCGCGCGGCGCGCTGGCCGCGCTGACGGTCGCGCCGCCGCGCGACGGCAACCCCGCCGACGACGACATGATCGTGGTCGCCGACGTCTACGCCAACGGCTCCGCCTCGCTCGCCGAGGTCGTCGAGCCGCCGCGCAACCGCCGCATGGTCGAAGACCTACAGGACGCGCTGCGCAAGAGCCCGGCCTTCGTCCCCGCCTCGCTCGACCGGCGCCCGCAGACGATGCGCGTCGTCTTCGTCCTCCAGAGGATGAACGTCGCCGACGACAGCTACTGACCCCAGGAGAAGACGAAATCAAAGCCCCGCCGGAGTTCGCGCCCGGCGGGGCTTTCATCATTCCGCGTCCGGCCGGGACCTCGGAGGCCCGGCCGCCCCGCTCACTTGATCTCGGAGTACAGCCGCTCGGCCATGCCGGGGTTGACCGCCTGGAGCCGCCTGTGCGTCTCCAGCGCCTTCTTCTTGTCGCCGCTCTTCTTGTAGGCGTAGGCGAGGTTGAAGAGCGCGCCGGCGTAGTCGGGCTTGAGCCGCACGGCCTCGGCGTGGGCGGCGATGGCCTCCTTGAAGCGGCCGAGGTTGCCGAGGGCGACGCCGAGGTTGTTGTGCGCCTCGGGCCAGTCGGCGCGCAGGCGCACGACCTGCTGGAGCGTCGCCGCCGCCTCGCCGAACAGCTCCCTGCGCTCCGCGTCGTTCTTCGCGCCCTTCTGCGCGAGGCGGCCGTAGGCCGTGCCGAGGTTGAAGAGCGCGGGCACGACGTCGGGCCGGGCCGCGACCAGCGGCTTGAGCGTCTCGATGGCGAGCCGCGGCTGACCGGAGTTGTTGTAGACCCACGCGAGGTTGACGGCCGCGTCCGTCTCGGCCGGGCGGAGCGCGACCGCCTTCTTCAGCGCGTCGGCCGCCTCCGGCCACTTCCTGTCGCGCCCGAGCGCGTAGCCGAGCTTCTGAAGGACGCCGGCGTCGCCCGCCTTCAGGCGCGCGGCGTCGCGGTAGGCGGCCGCCGCCTCCGGCCAGCGGCCGAGCGCGCGGTACGAGTCGCCCAGATTCTCGTGCGCGTCGGCGTGCATCTGCGCGACGCGCGTGACGTGCGCGAAGGCTTCGGCCGCCTCGGCGTACTTGCCGGAGGCGTAGAGGGCTTCGCCGAGGTCGAACTGCGTCTCGGCGTCGTCGGGGGCGAGGGCGACGGCGCGCCTGAAGGCGGCGACGGCGCGTTCGCGGTCGCCCGCCGCCTGGTGCTCGACGCCGAGCGCGGTCAGCACCTCGGCGTTGCGCGGCGAGAGGCGCGCGGCCTGCTCGTAGGCGGCCGCGGCCTCCGCGTGGCGGCCCAGTTTGGCGTAGGCGGCGCCGAGGTAGACGGGCGCGTCGGCGTCCTGCGCGTCGAGCGCGGAGGCGCGCCGCAGCGGCTCGACCGCCTCCTCGGCGCGGCCGAGCGAGTAGAGCGCGAAGCCGAGGTTGTACTGCGCGTCGGCGTAGTCGGCCCTGAGCCTGAGCGCCTGCCGGAGCGGCTCGACGGCGTCGGCGAAGCGGCCGGCGTCGAGCGCCGCCTCGGCGCGCGCGTTGAGCGACTCGGGCGTGACGGCGGGCGTCGTCGTCCTGCCGGAAGGCTTCGACGGGGTCGGGGCGGCGGCCCCCGCCTTCGGGCGCGCGCGGCGCGGCGCGGCGCGCTGCGGGCCGCCGCGCTCGCGCGGGGCGGAGGCGGCGCGCGCCTTCGACGGCTCGACGAAGACGCCCGCGCTGCCCGAAAGGTCTCCGTCC
>DASVUF010000105.1:0-6446 GCA_036387195.1 Pyrinomonadaceae bacterium
ACGGCCGCCTCGTCCACGAGTGGAACGACACGCAGGCGCCCATCCCCGCGCTCTGCCTCCACGAAGAGTTCGAGCGCCAGGCCGCGCGCCGCCCGCACGCCGTCGCGCTGGAGTTCGAGGGCGGGCACATGACTTACGCGGGGCTCAACCGGCGCGCCAACGTGCTGGCGCACGAGCTGCGGCGGCTGGGCGTCGGGCCGGACACGTTCGTCGGCGTGATGCTTGAGCGTTCGGCCGACCTGGTCGTGTCGCTGCTGGCGGTGTCGAAGGCGGGCGGCGCCTACGTGCCCGTCAACCTCGCCGACCCCGCGGCGCGCATCCGCTACGTCCTCGTGGACGCGGACGTGCGGGCGCTGCTCACGAGCGAGCGGTTCGCTAAGGAGTTGGGCGACGGCGGCCCCGCCGTGGTGTGCGTGGACGCGCAGGCGTACGACGACCCGCCGCCGGAGTTCGAAGCGAGCCCCGCGCCCGCGGCCGCGCCGGACAATCTGGCTTACATGATGTACACGTCCGGCTCGACCGGCGAGCCGAAGGGCGTCTGCGTCACGCACCGCAACGTCATGGGGCTCGTCAAGGGCGCCGACTACGCGGAACTCGGCGAAGGAGAGGTCTTCCTCCAGTTCGCGCCGGCCTCCTTCGACGCCTCGACGTTCGAAATCTGGGCGTGCCTGCTCAACGGCGGGCGGCTGGTGGTCTTCCCCGCGGGCACGCCTTCGCTCAGAGAGCTGGGCGAGTTCGTCAACCGCGCGCAGGTCACGACGCTCTTCCTCACGACGGGGCTCTTTCACCAGTTCGTTGACACGAACGTCACCGGCGCCGGCGCCGTCAGGCAACTGCTGACGGGCGGCGACACGCTCTCGCCCGCCCACGTCAACAAGGCGGTCGAGCAGATGGAGGGCTGCCTCGTCGTCAACTGCTACGGGCCGACCGAGGCGACCGTCATGGTCTGCTGCTACCAGGTCGGCCCCGACCGGCCGGCGGCCTCCGTCCCCATCGGGCGGCCCATCACGAACGCGCGCGTCTACGTGGTGAGCGGTTCGCAGCCGGCCGGCGTCGGCGAGCGCGGCGAACTCTACATCGGCGGCGCCGGACTCGCCCGCGGCTACCACAACCGACCCGACCTGACGGCCGAGCGCTTCCTCCCCGACCCGTTCGCCGCGCGCCCCGGCCAGAGGCTCTACCGCACGGGCGACGCCGCGCGCCACCTGAACCAAGGGGTCATCCAGTTCCTCGGCCGCGTGGACAACCAGGTCAAGATAAGCGGCTTCCGCATCGAGCCGGGCGAGGTCGAGGCCGTGCTCTCGCAGCACCCCGCGGTCAGGGACGTGATGGTGATGGCGCGCGAGGACACGCCGGGCGACAAGCGGCTGGTCGCCTACGTCGTCGCGGGCGCCGCGGCGGCCGAGGGCGAGGCGCCCGCCGCGGGCGGCGAAGAGGCGGCGCCGCCGACGCCCGAGGGGCTGCGCGCGTTCCTCAAAGACCGCGTGCCCGAGTACATGGCGCCCGCGGCCTTCGTGCTGCTCGACGCGCTGCCGCTGACCGCGAACGGGAAGATAGACCGCGGCGCTCTGCCCGCGCCGCAGTTCTCCCTCAGCCGCTCGGGCCGCGAGTACGTCGCCCCGCGCAACGAGTTGCAGCAGCAGCTCGTGGACATCTGGGAGGAGCTGTTCAAGGTTCACCCCATCGGCCTCAACGACAACTTCTTCGAGCTGGGCGGCCACTCGCTGATGATGATCATGCTCGTCGCGCGCGTCGAGGAGCGGCTCGGCAAGCGCGTCTCGATGGCCGACCTCTTCGCCGACCCGACCGTCGAGCACCTCTCGAAGCTCATCGGCCACGGCCGCGAGAACCCGTTCCAGTCGCTCGTCATCCCGATGCAGCCGGAGGGCGGGGCCCCCGCCTTCTTCGCCCCGCACGCGAGCGGCGGCCACGTCTGGTGCTACAAGGACCTCGTGCGCCACGTCGGCGACGACCAGCCCTTCTACGGCATCCAGGCGCGCGAGCCCGAGGGCGGCCTCGTCGTTCACACGGACATCGTGGCGATGGCCTCCGACTACGTCGAGGCCATCCGGAGCCGCCAGCCGGCCGGCCCCTACTACCTCGGCGGCTGGTCCATGGGCGGCGTCATCGCCTTCGAGATGGCGAGGCAGTTGCAGCAGCAGGGCGAGCGCGTCGCCCTGCTCGCGCTGATGGACTCGCAGGCGCCGGACGGGCGCGGCGCGCAGTACGTCTGGACGATGCTGCTCTCCATCTTCGCCTTCGACCTCGGGCTGACGCACGAGACGTTGAGCAAGCCGATGGAGGAGCTGTCGGGGCTCCCGCCGATGACACAGCTCCGGCAGGTCTGGATAGAGGCCAAGCAGAACGGGCTCGTCCCCAGGGACATGACGCTCGTCGAGTTCCGCAAGGTCTTCGACATCTACAAGATCAACGCCAACTCGATGAACAGCTACACGCCCGGCACGTTCGACGGGCGCATCACGCTCTTCAGGGCCGAGGAGGACGAGCAGCGGCTCATCTTCAGCAGGGACCCCGAGCTGCTCGCCCAGATGGAGAAGGACGCGCTGTTCAACGACCCCTTCAAGGGCTGGGGCGGGCTGGCGACCGGGGGCGTGGAGCTGCGCGTCGTCCCCGGCGGGCACTTCTCCATGATGCGCGAGCCGCACGCGGCGGCCCTCGCCGGGCGGCTGCGCGAATGCGTCGAGGAGGCGCGCCGCGCCCTCGGCGGCTGAAGCGACGAGGAACGACAAGATGACAAACCTGCTCCAACTCATCCAGGTGGTGGCCCGCTGGTCGAAGGGCATCCCGCGCTCGCGCGGCATCATCGCCTTCGCCATCGCCTTCAGCTTCCTCGCCGGCGTCGGCTACACGCTGCTCATCGCGCTCACCAAGCGGCTGCTCTCCGAGAGCGGCTCGTCGCGGCCGCAGTTCGCGCTGACCTTCTTCGCCCTCTGCGTCGCCATCCCCGCCCTCGGCTACGCCTCGCAGGTCCTGCTGCTCTACGTCACGTCGAAGGCGGGCTACGAGCTGCGCGTCCAGCTCGGGCGGCAAATCCTGGCGGCGCCGATGCGGCAGCTCGAAAAGCTCGGCCCGCACCGGCTGCTCGCCACCATCGGCGAGGACATCGGGAGCGTCATCGAGCTGGTCACGGTCATGCCGCAGATGCTCACGCAGTTCGCGATGATGGCCGGCTGCCTCTTCTACCTCGGCTGGCTCTCGTGGAAGCTGCTGCTCGTCATGCTCGGCTACATGGCGCTCGGGCTGCTCACGCACCAGCTGCCGCTCATCCGGGCCTTCCGCTACTTCCGGCTGCTGCGCCAGCAGTGGGACGCGATGTACAAGGCCTTCCAGGGCCTCATCGTCGGCACCAAGGAACTCAAGCTCAACCGCCGACGCCGCGACGACTTCCTCGCGCAGGAGCTGGAGCCGGCCGCCGCGGGGCTCCAGCGCTACGGCATGCGGGGCAACCTCATCTCGATGGCCACCTCCAACTGGGGGCAGATTCTCTTCTTCGTCTTCATCGGGCTGCTGCTCTTCGCCACGCCGCACCTGCTCGCCGTCGAGCCGCAGGTGCTGGTCGGCTACACGCTGGCCGTGCTCTTCCTCATCACGCCGATGACGATGATTCTCAACCAGATTCCGGCGCTCGAACGCGCCTACCTCGCGGCCGAGAGGATCGAGGAGCTGGGGCTCTCGCTCAAGTCCTCGCGGCCGGAGGCGCTGGCGCCCGCCGCGCCCGCGGCCGGCTCGTGGCGCAGCCTCGAACTGATAGACGTGACGCACACCTACGGGCACGAGGGCGGCGGCGAGTTCGAGCTGGGCCCCGTCAACCTGACGCTGGAGCCCGGCGAGCTGGTCTTCCTCATCGGCGGCAACGGCAGCGGCAAGACGACCCTCGCCAAGCTGCTGATGGGACTCTACGAGCCCGAGTCCGGCGAAATCCGCGTTGACGGGAAGGCCGTCACCCCGGAGCGGCTCGACGACTACCGGCAGCGCTTCTCCGTCGTCTTCTACGACTTCTACCTCTTCGAGCGCCTCTTCGGCATCGAGGCCAAAGACCTGGACGCAGAGGGGCGGCGCTACCTCGAACTTTTGCAGCTCACGCAGAAGCTCAGGATAGAGGACGGCAGGCTCTCGACCACCGAGCTGTCGCAGGGGCAGCGCAAGCGCCTCGCGCTGCTCCACGCCTACCTCGAAGACCGGCCCATCTACATCTTCGACGAGTGGGCGGCCGACCAGGACCCGCTCTTCAAGCAGGTCTTCTACTTCCAACTGCTGCCCGAACTCAAGGCGCGCGGCAAGACCGTCATCGTCATCTCGCACGACGACCGCTACTACGGGCTGGCCGACCGCATCGTCAAGCTCGAATCCGGCAAGGTCGAGTCCGACCAGCAGGTCGCGCGGCTCGAAGCCGGGGCCGACGCGACCTTCGCGCCCACGGCCTAGACGCGGGCGGCCCGGCGGCGGCCGCCCCCACACCCCGACCCGAACAAAGGAGATTGTCATGAACGTGCTCGGACTGAGCTTTAGCGACCACGAGGCGTCGGCCGCGCTGGTGGTTGACGGCAAACTGACGGTGGCCATCGCCCGCGAGCGCATCACCCGGCTCAAGCGAGACGGCATCAGGTGGGGGGGCTGCCGGCTCGACCTGTCGCCCGCCATCCAGTACTGCCTCGACGCCGCCGGCCTGAGCTTCGACGACGTGGGGCTCGTCGTCTGGAGCCACACGGACCACCTGCCGCCCGAGGAGGTCTGCGGGCTGTGGACGGGCGAGGGCGGCGGGTTCGACCTCGCCTCCAAGCCGTCGCTGGCCATCCCGCACCACTTCGCGCACGCCTGCGGCGCGTACTACTCGTCGCCCTTCCGCGGCGAGGCGGCCGTGCTGGTGGCCGACGGCGCGGGCGGGACGCTCGGCGGCCTGCTCCGCAACTGCGCGGGCCCCGAGCCCGAGGCCATCAGGTCGGGCGCCGCCGCCGTCCAGAACCTCTCGCCGCACGAGGGCGACAACGTGCGCGAGCTTGAGAGCTTCTACCGCTTCGGCCCCGGCGGCGGCGAGGTGCTGCGCAAGGTCTTCGGCCACTGGTGCAGCATCGGCGCCGTCTACGGCCACGTCTCGAAGCTCGTCTTCGGCGACTACCTCGACGCCGGCAAGACGATGGGGCTCGCGCCCTACGGCCGCCCCTCCGACAAGCGCATGTTCTTCGCCGACGCGGGCACCGAGGAGATGCGCGCCTTCACGCGCATGCCGTCGCCGGAGCGCGCCGCGCTCGAAGCGAAGATCGAGCGCTGGCGGCGGCTGACGACCTCGACGAACTACAAGAGCGACCTCCTGACGGACTTCACCGCGAGCCTGCAACTGGAGACGGAGGAGGCGCTGCTCACGCACGCGCGCTGGATAGGCCGGCGGACGGGGCTCACGCGCCTCTGCTTCACGGGCGGCGTCGCGCTCAACTGCGTCGCCAACACGCGGCTCGCCGAGGAGACGGACTTCGAGGAGGTCTTCGTGCCGCCGTGCCCGGGCGACGACGGCATCTCGGTCGGCTGCGCGCTCTACGGGGCCTCGCTCCACGGCGAGGTGCTGCCGGTCGAGCACGCCTCCTACCTCGGGCGCCGCTACTCGCACACGCCCGCCGAGGTCGAGGCCAGCGGGCTCGAACGCTGCTTCGAGGGCGAGGACGTTTTCGAGAGCGTCGCCAGGGAGATAGCCTCCGGCGCCGTCGTGGCCTGGTACGAGGCCGGCGCCGAGATGGGCCCGCGCGCGCTCGGCCACCGCAGCTTCCTCGCCGACCCGCGCCGCGCCGACGTGCGCGACCGCCTGAACGCCGAGGTCAAGCGGCGCGAGATGTTCCGGCCCTTCGCGCCCGTCGTGCTGAGCGACGCCGTGCCCGAGTACTTCGTCGAGTCCAACCCGAGCTACTTCATGTCGTTCGTCGCGCAGGTCAGGGACGACAAGCAGCAGGTCATCCCGGCCGTGACGCACGTGGACGGCTCGGCGCGCTACCAGGTGCTCAGGGAGCAGGACAACCCGACGCTCCACCGTCTCATCGCCGCCTTCGGGCGGCAGACCGGCATCCCGATGCTCCTCAACACCTCCTTCAACCGCGCGGGCGAGCCGCTGGTCGAGACGCCGGCGGACGCGGCGCGCTGCGTCGTCGCCTCGACGGCCGACTACCTCGTCGTGGACAAGGCGGTCTACCGCAACGTCACGACCGGCAAGCTGTGGCGCGACGCGGAATTCATCGGCGCGGCGAAAGCGACAGGCGACACCCGCAATGCCCAAACGCACTGACCTACGCACGATTTTAATCATCGGCTCGGGGCCCATCGTGATCGGGCAGGGGTGCGAGTTCGACTACTCGGGGACGCAGGCCTGCAAGGCCCTGCGCGCCGAGGGCTTCCGCGTCGTCCTCGTCAACTCCAACCCCGCCACCATCATGACCGACCCC
>DASVUF010000106.1:0-20679 GCA_036387195.1 Pyrinomonadaceae bacterium
CGCCACGCGGGGGGCGGGCGCGGCCGAAGCCGCAGGCTCGGCCCCCGCGCCCGCCCCCGCGCGGCGCGAGGTGGCCGTCACCTTCGTCAACTTCCCCGGAAACATCTACGACGCGGGGCGGCTCACGAACAAGACGCGCAAGCTGCTGCGCGCGCTCGCCGCCGAGGACGCGCAGGCCGTGGCCTTCGTCAACGAGTCGCGGCTCTACGGCGACGACGGCGCGCCCGACGAGGCGCGCATGCGGGCGCTGCGCGAGTGGCTCGACGCCGGCCACGAGCTGGGCAACGAGACGTTCACGCACAAGAGCCTCTACCGCTCGACGCTGGCCGAGTTCCGCGCCGAGGTCGTGCAGGGCGAGCAGGTCACGTCGCGCCTCATGTCGGAGCGCGGGCGCTCTCTGCGCTACTTCAGCTACCCGTACCTGAACACGGGCTCGACGCCCGAGGCCAAGGCCGCCGCCGAGAAGTTCCTGCGCCAGCGCGGCTACCAGATTCACCCCGTCACCGTCGACAGCATGGACTGGCTCTTCAGCCAGGCGTACATCGAGGCGCTCAGGCGCGAGGACGCGGAAGGCGCGGCCGCCGTCCGCGCCGAGTACGTCCCCTACATGGAGCGGATGTTCGAGTTCTACGAAAAGTATTCGCGCGAGGTCGTCGGGCGCGAGTTCCCGCAGGTGTTGATGCTGACGGCCGGCGCGCTGAACGCCGACGCCTTCGCCGACCTCGCCGCGATGCTGAAGCGGCGCGGCTACAGGTTCGTCACGATGGAGCAGGCCACGCGCGACGAGGCGTACAAACTTCCCGACGCCTACACGGGGCAGCGCGGCAACTCCTGGATAGCGCGCTGGGCCGCGACGAAGGGGATGGAGTACAGGGACGTCGAGGAGGACTACCTGCCCGAGTCCATGCGACAATACCTCGCCGTCGTCCAGGCGCGCCGGGCGCTCCAGGCCGAGGGCGGCGGGAAGAAGTGACGGACGCGGAGGGGAGTCTTAAAAGCAGATGAGAGAGAAGCTGACCAAATTCTGCCGGGCGCTGGCGGCGGCCGCCCTGCTCGCGTCGTCGCTCGCGGCGGCGGCCCCGGGCGCGGCGGCGCAGACGAACACGGCGGCGGCGTCGCCGTCGCGCAGGGAGGTGGCCGTCACCTTCGACGACCTGCCCGCGCCCTACGGCGAACTCGAAGACCTGCGCCGCATCACGTCGCGGCTTCTGGAGAGCGTCAAGCGCAACCGGGTCCCGGCCGTCGGCTTCGTCAACGAGGGCAAACTCTACAACCGCCGCGGCGAGATGGACGAGCGCGCCGAGCTTCTGCGCGCGTGGCTCGACGCGGGGATGGAGCTGGGCAACCACACCTTCTCGCACATCAACCTGCAACGCGCGCCGCTCGAAGACTACAAGGACGACGTGCTGCGCGGCGAGACGGTGACGCGGATGCTTCTGGCCGAGCGCGGGATGAAGCTGCGCTACTTCCGCCACCCGTTCCTCTTCACCGGCACGACGCCCGAGTACAAGCGCGGGCTCGCCGACTTCCTCGCCGCGCGCGGCTACACGGTCGCGCCGGTGACGATTGACAACGGCGACTACATCTTCGCCGACGTCTACTTCAAGGCGAAGAAGCGCGGCGACGCGGAGACGTCCCGGCGCGTGGCCGACGCCTACGTCCCCTACATGGAGTCGGTCTTCGAGCACTTCGAGCGGCTGTCGGCCGACACCTACGGGCGCGAGGTCAAACACGTCCTGCTGCTCCACGCCAACGAGCTGAACGCCGACCGCTTCGACGAGCTGGCGGCGATGCTCAAGCGGCGCGGCTACTCGTTCGTCACGCTCGAAGAGGCTCTGAAAGACCCCGCGTACGCCGAGCCCGACGCGCTCTACAAGAACGGCGTCTCGTGGCTCCACCGCTGGCGGCTGGCGAAAGGGCTCCCGGTCAAGTGGGAGCCCGAGGCGCCGAAGTTCGTGGACGAGCTTTACAAGGCAGGGCAGCGCAGAGACTAGGCGCGAGCCGCGCCGCCGTGGAGGGCGCGCGCGAAAGGCGGGAGGTCGGGGGTTTAAAGGCGAGGCCGTCGAGCCTTCGCTTCAAAAACCCCCGGCCTCCCGCCTTCCGTCTTACGGCCGGCGTTTCCCCCGCCCTTGCGGGCTAGCGCCCGACGACTTCGATGCTGATGTCGTCGTCGTGGGCGTTGACGACGGCCGCGCCGCCCGACTGTAGGCGGCCGAAGAGAATCTCCTCGGCGAGCGGCGCCTTTATCTTCTCCTGAATCAAGCGCGCCATCGGCCGCGCGCCCATCTGCCGGTCGTAGCCGTGCTCGGCCAGCCAGCGGCGCGCGCCCTCGGTGAGTGACAGCTCGACCTTCTTCTCCGTGAGCTGCGCGCGCAGCTCGCCGACGAACTTGTCCACGACGCGCTCGATGGTCTCGAACGTGAGCGGCGCGAAGGCTATCCACGCGTCGAGCCGGTTGCGGAACTCGGGGCTGAAGGCGCGCTCGATGGCCCCGCGCCCCTGCCCCTGCGAGACGCCGTCGCGCCCCTGCTGGAACCCGATGCGCGCGTCCGACATCTCGCGCGCGCCCGCGTTGGTCGTCATGATGAGGATGACGTTGTGGAAGTCCGCGCGCTTGCCGTTGTTGTCGGTGAGCGTGCCGTGGTCCATCACCTGCAACAGGATGTTGAAGAGGTTCGGGTGCGCCTTCTCTATCTCGTCGAGGACGACGACGGCGTAGGGCGTCTTGTTGACGGCGTCGGTCAGCAGGCCGCCCTGGTCGAAGCCGACGTAGCCCGGCGGCGCGCCGATGAGGCGCGAGACGGTGTGCGGCTCGGCGTACTCCGACATGTCGAAGCGTATGAACTCGACGCCGAGGGCGAGCGCGAGCTGCTTGGCCAGCTCGGTCTTGCCCACGCCGGTCGGGCCCGAGAAGAGGAACGAGCCGATGGGCTTCTCGGGCTGGCCGAGGCCGGAGCGCGAGAGCTTGATGGCGTTGACTATCTGCGAGACGGCGTGGTCCTGGCCGTAGATGCGGCCGCGCAGCGCCGCGTCGAGGCTTTGCAGGCGGTCGCGCTCCGAGCCGGCGATGGTGCGCGGCGGAATCTTCGCCATGCGGGCGACGACCGCCTCGACCTCGCGGACGCCGACCTCGGCCGGGCGCTCCGTGGCCGGCATCAGCTTGACCATCGCGCCCACCTCGTCAACCACGTCAATCGCCTTGTCGGGCAGGAAGCGGTCGTGGATGTGCTTGGCGGCCAGCTCCGCGGCGGCGCGCAGCGCGTCGGCCGAGTAGGCGACGCCGTGCGCCTCCTCGTAGAGCTTCTTCAGCCCTTCGAGAATCTTGACCGTGTCTTCGAGCGAGGGCTCGCCGACCTCTATCTTCTGGAAGCGGCGGGCGAGCGCGCGGTCGCGCTCGAAGGCGGCCTTGTACTCGGGGTAGGTGGTCGAGCCGATGCAGCGCATCTCGCCCGAGGCGAGCACGGGCTTGATGATGTTCGACGCGTCCATCGAGCCGCCCGAGACGGCGCCGGCGCCGACGATGGTGTGAATCTCGTCAATGAAGAGGACGACGTTCTCCTTCTTCTTGAGCGCCGAGATGACGGCCTTCAGGCGCTGCTCGAACTCGCCGCGGTACTTGGTGCCGGCCAGCAGCGCGCCCATGTCGAGCGAGTAGACCTCCGCCCCCTTGAGCGCGTCGGGCACCTCGCCCCGCTGGATTTTGAGCGCGAGCCCCTCGGCGATGGCGGTCTTGCCGACGCCGGGGTCGCCGACGTAGATGGGGTTGTTCTTGCGGCGGCGGCAGAGGACCTGAATCGTGCGCGCGACCTCCGACTCGCGGCCGATGAGCGGGTCAATCTTCCCCTCGGCGGCGCGCCGGACGAGGTCTTCGGTGAAGGCGGCGAGCGGGTCGCGCGCGGCCTGCTCGGACTCCGGGTCCGCGCCCGCCCCCTCGTGCGCGAAGCCGCCCGCGCCCCCGCCCTCGACCTTCGAGATGCCGTGCGCGAGGTAGTTCAGCACGTCGAGGCGGGTGACGCCCTGCCGCTTGAGCAGGTAGACGGCGTGCGAGTTGGGCGACTGGTAGAGCGCGGCCAGCACGTTGCCGCCGTCCACCTCCTTCTGCCCGGACCCCTCGGCCTGGAGCAGCGCGTACTCGACGACCCTCTGGAAGGCGGCCGTGTACTCGGGCAGCGTGTCGCTCTGCGGCGGGACGCTCTCGATCTTCTCGCGGAAGAACTCCTCCAGCTCGCGGACGAGCGCGTCGGCGTCGCCGCCGCAGTGGCGGACGACGCGCGCGGCCGTCCGGTCGTGCAGCAGCGCGTAGAGGAGGTGTTCGAGCGTCACGTACTCGTGACGCCGCTTGATCGCCTCGGTCGCGGCGAAGTTTAAAGTCTCTTGCAGCTCTTTCGTTATCATCGGGCGGTCTTCGGCTCCGGCGGTTTAGATGCCGTCAGTCGTCCTGAGGTTCTTCCTCGACGGTGCAGAGGAGCGGGAACTCCTGCGCGCGCGCCATGTGCGTGACCCGCTCGACCTTCATCTCGGCGATCTCGTAGGTGTAGACGCCGGCGCAGCCCACCCCCTGCGTGTGCACCGCCCACATGACGCGGAAGGCGTCGCCCTCCGTCTTGCCGAAGACGCGGCGCAGGACTTCGACGACGAACTCCATCGTCGTGAAGTCGTCGTTGTGCAGCAGGACGCGGAAGAGCGGGGGCTTCTTCAGCTTCTCCCGGCTCTCGGTGGCGACCTCCTCCTCGAACCCGTACTCGCGCTCAGGCATGACACAAGTTTAGAAGGGGCGGGCGAAAAGGCAAAGGCGCGGGGACGCCTCAGCCGCCCGCCCCGCCGCCGCGCCCGCCGAAGGTGATTCTGACCACGTCCCTCCTGACCGAGCCGTGCGAGAGGATGAGCCGGTCGTCGGCCGACCAGTCGTAGCGGAATATCCGCCCCTCGGTGAAGCGGGTCAGCCGCCGCGCCGGGCCGCCCGACAGCGGCAGGCTCCAGATGTTCGAGACGCCGTCCTGCGTGTCCACGTAGGTCAGCTCCTGCCCGCCCCTCACCCAGCGCAGCTCGGCCCACGTGCTCGCCGTGCAGGGGAGGTCGTAAGACCTGACCGCCCCGCCGCCCGGGGGCAGCACGCCGATTTTCATCACGCTCTGCTCGTCCACGTAGAAGAAGGCGACGCGGCCGTCCGGCGCGACGGCGGGCCACTGCGACGGCCTGCGCGTCAGCTCCGAGGGCTCGCCCCCCTCGACCCCGACCGTCCAGACCCGCCACTCCCCCTTCTGCTCCGACGTGTAGACGACCCGGCCGTCGCGCGAGCAGTGGGGCGCGAAGTCGCGGCCGCCCCTCGTCAGTTGCACGGGCCGGCCCGCGCCGTCGGCGTCCATCCGCCAGATGTTGTAGGAGCCGGCGCGCTTGCTCGTGTAGACGACGTAGCGGCGGCCGTCGGGCCCGGCCGTCGCGCACGGGTCTATGTTGTCGCCCTCGTGGGTCAGGGGCCGCCGCCCCGTCCCGTCGGCGTTCATCACCCAGATGTTCTGCCCGCCCCCGGCGGCCGAGACGTAGAGGACGCGGCCGTCGTCCGTCCACGAGAAGCCCCAGTAGTCGTTGTGCTTCCCGGCGGTGTGCCTGAGCGGCTGCGCGCGGTCGGGCTGCCCGGCGGGCGCGACCCACAAGTCGTTGGCGAGCGTGTCCTCGACGGTCACGAGGTCGCGGGCGTCGGCCGTCAGGCTCATGCCGTCGTAGTTGTTCACCTCGTAGGTCACCTGCTCGGGCCCGCCGCCCGGGTGCGGGACGCGCAGTATCCGGTACGGGCCGTAAATCCTCGACGCCGACAGGACGAGTTCGCCCTCGCCCGGCAGCGACGCGACGCGCAGGACGAACTCGTCCCCGAGGTCGTTGGAGAGCCGCTGCTCGCCCGTCTCGACGCGGACGCGCGCCAGTTGCGCGCGCCGCCGCCCCGCGTCCCAGACCGAGCAGGACAGCGACTCGCCGTCGGGCGACCAGGCGGGCGCGCCGAGGAACGGCTCGGACATCTTCCGCCTCGCCACCACGCGCTCCTCGCCGGGCGGGCTCACCGGCGCGGCCACCAGCACGCTCTCGTCGGTCTGGGTGAGGTTGCGCGTGAAGGCGACGGCGCGGCCGTCGGGCGAGAGCGAGTAGCTGAAGAAGCGGGGCAGCCCGTCCTTGACCACGACCGGCTGGCCGCCGGGCGTCGCCATCCGGTAGAGCGCGCCGGCCGTGCTGCTGCACCCGTACCGCGCGAAGTAGAGGCTCAGCCCGTCGGGCGCGAAGGCCAGCTCGCCGTAGCGGCCGGCCTCGGGCTCCGCCATGGTGACGGCGGCGTCGGCCTCCCCGACCTGCCCCAGGTGGAGGCTCTGCCGCCCGTCGCCGTGGTCGGCCACGTAGGCGAAGAACTTGCCCTCGGGCGAGACGGCCGCCTGCGCGACGTTGCCGGCGCTGGTCAGGCGCTTGAAGGCGCGCGGCCGCCGCGGCTCCCTGTCGCGGAAGGCGTAGAGCCCCATGCCGAGCCCCGCGACGCCGAGCGCCACGATGGCGCCGCTGAGCGCCGTGCCGCGCAGCGTGCGCGACGCGCCGCCGCGCGACTTGAAGAGCAGCAGGAAGACGAGCAGCGTCATCCCGCCGAAGAGCGCGCCGACCAGCAGCAGCCCCAGCGGGACGGCGACCGGCGAGGTCAGGAAGTCCCAGACGGCGGGGAAGAGCCCCGCGAAAAGGCGCGAGCTGCGCGACGCCACCCACGCTATCCCGAGGCTGACGACGTAGGCCACGAACCCCCCGGCGAGGTTGGCCTGCACCTCGGTCCAGGTCGCGGTGATGAACTTTCTTCCGGGCGACTCGCCCCCGCCGGCCGCTTCGCTCATCCGCCCCTCCTCCGCGCCCCGCTTCTAAAGCGCCTGCGTCGTCGCCGCGGCCCGCGCGGGCTGTGGTGTGAAATTTGTGAATGTTCGGGCGGCCGTGAGAGGCCGCAGGGCTTGCGCGGGCGTTAAAAAGACCCGCCGGGCGCGCCATTATTAGGCAAAAAGGTTTTGCTGTCCATACGCTCTTTTTCGGCGGGGCGCCGGGGCGGCGTCTGAATTATCATGGGCGCGGATGGCGCTCACGTATTTCCCAGACCCGCGCGAGGCGAACGAGGACGGCGTCGTCGCCGTCGGCGGCCGGCCCGAGCCCGCGCTGCTCGAAGAGGCGTACGGGCGGGGCATCTTCCCGTGGCCGGTCGAGGGCTACCCGCTGCTCTGGTTCAGCCCGGCCGAGCGCGCGCTGCTCTTCTTCGACGAGCTGCACGTCTCGCGCAGCCTCGCGCGCGAGCGCCGCCGCGCGCCCTACACCTTCACGATTGACCGGGCGTTCGAGCGCGTCATCCGCGCCTGCGCCGCGGTCCCGCGCGCGCACGAGGCGGGGACGTGGATCACGCCGCGGATGATTCGCGGCTACTGCGAGCTGCACGGGCGCGGGCGCGCGCACAGCGTCGAGGCGTGGGAGGGGGGCGAGCTGGTCGGCGGCGTCTACGGCGTGGACGCGGGCGGCGCGTTCGCCGGCGAGAGCATGTTCCGCCTCCGCCCGAACGCCTCGAAGCTCGCGCTGCTCTTTCTCGTCGAGCACCTGCGCGCGCGCGGCCTCGGCTGGCTCGACATACAGGTGATGACGCCGCACATGCAGGCGCTCGGCGCGCGCGAAGTCCCGCGCGAAGAGTTCCTCCGCCTGCTCGCCGAAGCGCGGCGGCGCGGCCTCAAGCTGTTCTGAAGGATGAAGGCCGGCCGCCCGGCCGCCCCTTCGTCTTTCGCCCTTCAGACTTCACCCTTGAGTCTTCACCCTTGGGTCTTCACTCGTCACTCTTCACCCTTGAGCCTTCAATCTTCACCTTTGAGTTTGCGCCCTTCACTCTTCACCCTTGAGGTCTTCAGCCTTCAGCCTTCATCCGTTCGGCCTGCGCGTCCGCGCACAGCTCGCGCAGAAGCTTGGCGGTCGCGCCGGCGCGCGCCGCCCACCAGTCCGCGACGGGGCCGTGCGCGGGCCGGCGCCGGAGGTGGAGCGAGCGCCACGCCTCGGCCTCGGCGGCGAGATGTTCGAGGGCGCCGGGCGCGTCCTGTCCGAGCAGCGAGCGCAGCGCGAACAGGCGCTCGCCGGCGCGCACGCCCGCGCCGAGGCCGCGCGCCGCGCGCGCGATGTCGTCGCGCAGTAGGATGAGGCCGGAGCGCGCGGGCGCGAGCAGCGACTTCAGAAACTCCTCCGACGAAGACGCGCGCGGGTCGGCCACCCCCGCGCCGGCCTCGCGCAGGTGGAGCGGCAGCGCCTCGGGCGCGCCGGACTGCGCGGCCTCGGCGTCGAGCGCCGCGCGCAGCGTCCCGCCCCAGCGCCTGTAGAACGCCGGCGCGAACGTCTCCAGCTTGTCGAGGTAGACGGGCAGCCAGCTCAAAAGGTGCTCCCAGAGGAACGCGCGCCGCGCGCGCCGCAGAGACTCGCGCGGCCCCGCGCCGGGGGCCGCGGCCTCCGCCTCGGCCAGCCACGCGTAGGCGCCGAGCATCAGCGCCAGGTGGTCGGGCTCCGGCGGCGGCTCCTGCCCGAGCGCCGCGAGGAACCCCGCCACGCGGTCGCGCGCCTCGCCGCCCAGCATCCCCTCCGCGCCCAGGTACACGGACGCGTAAGGGTAGAGCCGGAAGACGAAGACATCCGTGTAGTCGCTCAAGGCCGGCGGCTCGCCCAGCCCCAGAGCCTCCGCCACGCGCGCCGCGCCGGGGCGGTCGGGCGGCTCGACGAGGACGGCGAGTGCGCGGAAGAGTTCCATGTGAAGTGAAGCGGGCAGCGGGCGGCGGACGGCGGCCGGTAGAAAGACGGGGGCGGCGGACGGCAAACGGCGGCGTGTGGGAAGCGCTCGCGGTCGAACCGCCGCCGCGCCGGCGTCAAGGCCGGCGCGGCGGCGGCCCTCGCCTGTCCACCGACCGCCGCCCGCCCCCGAAGCCTACTGCGTGCTGTCCACCTTCTCCTCCGGCAGGCGGTAGAACTCGCGCGCGGGCTTGAGGGGGCGGAGCATCCAGTAGGGGCGGCGCGTGCCGTCGGGCGAGTGCGCGTCGGCGGGGCGCGTGAACTGTAGCCAGGCGCGGTAGACGGCGCGCGACTTCTCGGTGTCCACGTATATGTCGCCGGGGCGGTCTGCGGGCTCGGCCTTGCGGACGCGGACGGCCTGGTGCCAGCAGTGCATCCCCGAGATGGGGTCGGGGTGGACGGGGAAGGTCAGGTTCTGGTGGACGCCGACGTCCGCCCACCAGATGCGCGTCGTGTCGGGGTCGGCCGACTCGAAGGCCCCGGCCCCGCGCTCGCGCCTGAGCGCCCACTCGCTCCCCTTCCGGTCGAGCGCCACGGTCTGCATCAACTGGCGCTGCCCCTCGCCCTCGCGCCCCGAGAGCTTCCAGCGCCCCATGTGGTGGCTGCACGCGACGACGTCGGGGCGGATGCCCTCCGTCACCCACGCGCGCAGGACGAAGTGGCCCGTCTCTGTCTCGACCCGGACGGCGTCGCCCGTCTCGACCGCGAGCTGCGCGGCGTGGCGCGGGTGAATCCAGAGCGGGTTGGTGTGCGCTATCTCGTCGAGCCACTTGGCGTTCGCCGAGCGCGTGTGAATCTGCACGGGCAGGCGGAAGGTCGAGATGAGCACGGACTGGCCGGGGTTGAGCTTGTCCGGGTGGATGTGGCTCTTGATGTAGGCCGGGATGGCGTACTCGTGCCAGCCCCAGTCGGCCAGCGTCTTCGAGTAGAACTCCAGGCGGCCCGAGGGCGTCGGGAACCCGCGCAGGACGCGCTCGTCCACGCGCACGCCGACGAAGCGGCGGCCGTCGTCGTCGGCGTCGAGCGCCGGGACGGGGACGATGTTCGGCGACGCGGGCTTGGCCGTGCGCGTGTAGACGCGGCCGAAGCGGTCGGTGCGCTCGTCCTCCAGCTCGTCGGCCGGCACCTCGTGCTCGTAGAGCGCGCCGGCCTTGCGGCCTATCTCGAACGCGCCGTAGCGCCGCATGAACTGGAGCGGCGTCAACCCCTCCTCGGCCGCGCGCGCCGGCAGCCCCGGCACGGAGTGCTGGAAGATGTAGCCGTAGTACTCGTCAACGGTCAGGCGCTCGCCGGGGCGCGCGGGCGACTCGGCGTACTTGCGGACGCCGAGCGCGCCGTCGGGGTCTATGCGCCACGTCAGCTCCAGCCAGAACTCGTTCTCCTCCCAGACCTCGCCCGGGTTGACCTCGCGCGTGTCCCTGACCTCGCGCCCCATGCGCTCGCGCGCGGCGCGCAGCACGGGCTGGCGGAAGCCGAGCCACTGCGCGTCGTGCGTCTCGTAGGAGTGCACGTCGTGGCGCTCGGAGCCGTGCCCCATCGGCAGGACGTAGTCGGCGAAGTAGGCCGTCTCGTTCCACGTCGGCGTCAGCGCGACGTAGCAGCCGACGAGCGACTCGTCCTGCAAGACCTCTATCCACGAGAAGCCGTCGGGGTTCGTCCAGACGGGGTTGTAGACGCGCGTGAAGTAGGTGTCCACGCGGCCGCGGCCGTCCTTGAGGAACTGCGGGAGCAGGAACGACAGCTCGTTCATCGCCAGCGGGTACTCGCGCGGCCACGTCAGCTCGTTCCAGCGCGGCGGGTGCGGCGGCGTGTAGACCGGCTTCGGCACGAACTTGTGCCACGCGTTCGGGAAGACGCCGCCCTCGGTGGCGACGGCGCCGAGCAGCGCGTTCAGGAGGAAGAGCGTGCGCGCCACCTGCCAGCCGCCGCTGTTGCCCGCGGCGGCCGAGCGCCAGTTGTGGCTCGAAAAGCGCGTGCCCGCCCGCGCGACCAGCCGCGCGACCTCCTCGACCTGCCGCGCGTCCACGCCCGCCTCGCGCGCCGCGTACTCGAAGGTGAACTCGGCGTAGAGGCCCTTGAGCACATCCTCGAAGCCGTCGAAGCTCGTCTCCAGCTCCGGGTGCTCGACCGCCATGTACTCCTCCCAGTTCCACCAGCGGCGGACGAACTCGCGGTCGTAGAGGTCGTGCCGGATGAGGTGGTTGGCGACCGCCAGCATGATGGCGGCCTCCGAGCCGGGGTAGGGCGAGAGCCACACGTCGGCGTGCGTCGCCGTGTGCGACAGGCGCGTGTCGAGGACGATGAGCTTCGCGCCGCGCTGCTTGGCCTCGATGACGCGCTGCGCGTGCGGGTTGAAGTAGTGGCCCGATTCGAGGTGCGCGCTGATGAGCAGGATGACGTCGGCGTTGGCGTGGTCGGGGCTGGGGCGGTCGAGCCCCATCCAGAACTGGTAGCCGGCGCGCGCCGCGCTCGAACAGATGTTGGTGTGCGAGTTGTGCCCGTCCACGCCCCACGCGGCCAGGATGCGCTCGGTGAAGCCGTCCTCGCCGGGGCGGCCGACGTGGTACATCACCTCGTTGTGCCGGTCCTCGACGATGGCCTTGCGGATGCGCGCGGCGAGGTCGTCGAGCGCCTCGTCCCAACTGACCTGCGTCCACCTGCCCTCGCCGCGCTTGCCGGCGCGCTTGAGCGGGTAGAGGATGCGGTCGGGGTCCGTGACCTGGTTGAGCGTCGCCGGCCCCTTGGCGCAGTTGCGGCCGCGCGAGCCGGGGTGCTCGGGGTTGCCCTCGAACTTCCGCACGCCCAGCGTCTCCTTGTCCACGTAGGCGAGGAGCCCGCACGCCGACTCGCAGTTGAAGCAGGTCGTCGGCACGAGCATGTAGCGCCGCTCGACGCGCTCGGGCCACGCCCTCGACTCCAGCTCGACCCAGTCGTCCCAGCGCTCCTTGGGCGGGAAGGCCGCCAGGTGCACGCGACTCGGCCCCGGGTAGAAAGTCTCGCCCCGCGCCTCGGTCTCCCTCCGCGCCGCGCTCACGCGCTCGTTCAACTCTTTGACGTTCATAAGACTGTTTAGACTCCGCTCAGGCGAGCGGGACGGCCTGGCCGGCCTGCACGTAGGCGTGCTCGTGGAGCGCGAGGCCGACGAGCGCGAAGGGCGCGGCCGCGACGCCCAGCCACGGCGCGCAGACCGCCAGCGCCACGAGCGCGACGCCCGCCCAGAAGAAGGCCGCGTAGCGCCCCCTCGTCATCTCCCACACGGCGAGGCGCGCGTGCGCCGTCGGGTGCGTCAGGGTCACCTCGCCCCAGACCATCAGCAGGTGCGCGAGGCTCGACGCGCCGAGCGTCCACGCGAGCGGCGCGACCGCCGCCGGCTCCAGCCACAGCGCGAAGGGCAGCAGCGCCGCCGCGCCGAGCAGCAACGCCTGCACGAGCAGGTGCGGCGGAAGCAGGGGGTTCTGCCACAGGTCGCGCGCCTTCGCCTGCGCGAACAGGTAGGCCGTGTAGACCGCCGTCAGCACGCCGAGCGGGACGCCCGCTATCAAAAGCAGAGTCTGGAGGGCCGTGGCGCCCGCGAGGCTCGCGGCGAAGTGGAGCGCCAGCACCAGCGAATAGCCCGCGATGACGAACGCGCCCTTGACCAGCCAACTGCGCCACTGCGGCCGCGTGAATATCATGTAGAACCGCGCCGGGTGCTCCAGGTCCCAGATGAGCAGCCCGCCCGTTATCGCCAGAAACGCCCCGGACAGGACGGGCGCGGCCCACAGCCAGAGCGCGCCCGCGCCGGGCGTCCAGCCGGGCGCGAGGGCGGGGCCGCCCCACGCGACGAGCAGCGTCAGGAGCGCCGCCACGAGGTACGCGCCCGCGGCGATGCCCTTCGTCCACGTGTAGAGGCTGACGCGCCAGTCCCACGGGAGCGAGTGCGGCACGTCGTAGGCCAGCAGCGCCGCGGCCGACGTGTTCTGGAAGGCGGGGTTGCCCGAGTTGACCGTCGCCTCGTCCCGCTTCTGCTCGCTCCACATGAAGAGGCCGCCCGAGGGCCTGCGCGCGGCGAGCGGGTCGAGCGTCGCCTGGTGCGCGCCCTTGTAGAAGACCTTCGGCAGCGTCTCCTTCTCGGGGCGGCGCACGTCCAGCGCCTCGCGGCCGACGTAGCCCGCGACGCGCGAGTCGGGGTCGTTCATGTCGCCGACGATGATGGCCTCGGTCGGGCAGACGACGACGCAGGCGGGCTCGAGCCCCGAGTCGATGCGGTGCGCGCAGAAGTTGCACTTCTCGGCCGAGTGGTCTTCGGGGTTGATGAAGATGGCGTCGTAGGGGCAGGCGGCCATGCACGCCTTGCAGCCGATGCAAATCCGCTTGTCGAAGTCCACGATGCCGTCCGGGCGCTTGAACATCGCCGCGGTCGGGCACGCCTGCACGCACGGGGCGTGCGCGCACTGGTTGCAGCGCGTCACCTGGTGCGCGCGCCGCGCCTGCGGCCAGAGGCCGACGTCAACGTGTTTGACGTAGGTGCGCGTCACGCCCAGGGGCACGAGGTTCTCGGACTTGCAGGCGGTCGTGCAGGCGTGGCAGCCGATGCAGCGCGTCTGGTCAAGAATCTTCCCCCACCGCGCCTCGCGCGGCGCCTCACTCTGCATCGAAGTCCCTCCACCCGCGCCCGCGGCGGTTCATTTTTCGCGCCCTGTTGAAGTATGCTTTTCGCGGCCCGGCCGTCAACGCTTCTACACTTTAAAGCAAGCCAAAGTCAATCGCGCCGCCCGCGGTTTCAGCTTCAGAAAACTTGTGGAGGGAAGAGAGATGAGAGTCAACGTGTCCGCCGTCGCCCTGCTCGCGCTCCTCGCGCCCCTCGCGCCCGCCGCGCCCGCCGCGGCGCAGACGCGCGCGACGCCCGCGCAGCCCGCCGCCGTCCGCGAGCGCGAGATGGAGCGCGTCAACTGGATGGAGTTTCGTGAGGTCGTCCCCGCGAGGGTGCAGACGGTGCTGCTGCCGACAGGGACTCTGGAGCCGCACGGCGTCGCCAACAACGGCGCGGACATCACCGCCCCGCTCGCCATGGCGCGCAAGATCGCGCCGCGCGTCAACGCCATGATAGCGCCCGCGCTGCCCTACGGCGTCACCGGCAGCATGGAGGCGTACCCCGGCGCGTTCCAGATTACGGAGTCGGCCTACCGCCCCTTCGTCAAGCAGGTGCTTGAGGGGCTGGCCAGGAACGGCTTCCGCAACATCATCGTCCTCAACGGCCACGGCGGGCCGCAGACCGCCATCCTCAACGCGGTCGCCGCCGAGGTGTCGGCCGAGCGGCGCGTGCGCACGCTCGTCGTCAACTGGTGGTCGTTCGCCTCGGACGTGACGAAGGAGGTCTTCGGCGAGGACGGCGGCCACGCCGGCTGGAACGAGACGGCCTACGTGCAGGCCGCCGACCCCAGCCTCGTCCACCCTGAGCGCTACAAGGACGACCTCGCCACCGCCTACCCCGCGCCGGGCACGTGGTCGGCCGCGCCCTTCCCCTCGTCCATCGGCCTCTACCAGCCCGGCCAGGGCTACCCGAAGTTCGACCAGAAGAAGGCCGACGAGTATTTCAACAAGGTCAACGACAAGGTCGCCAACCTCGTCAACGACGTCGTCCGCAAGTGGGACATGGCGGGGCTGTGAGGGAGGCCGAAGCCGCGCCGCCGAAGGCCGAAGGCTGAAGGTCGAAGGTTGAAGGGCGAAGGCGGAAGGACGAGGGATGAGAAGATTTTCTGACCGCCTGGTCTTCCTCTTTCAACACCCGTTCTCGTCCCGCCTTTCGCCTTACCTGCGGAGGGCCGCGCCGCTGCTCGAACGCTTCAAGCGGGGCGGGGAGGCGGAGGCGGGGGCGGCGCCGTTGACGGAGGCGGCGCGTTTCGAGCCGGCGGCGCGGAGCGCGTTCCGCGCGCTCGGGCTCGGGGCGGCGTCCGCGCAGGCGGACGTGTTCGACGCCGCGTCGTCGGTGCGGCTGGCGCTGAAGCTTGGCGTCTCGAAGACGTTCGAGACGGACGCCGAGTGGCTCTTCGGGCCGGCGTCGCGCACGGAGTCGGAGGCGCGCGACGCCGTCGGCCGCCTGACCGAGCCGGCGCAGCGCGCGCGCGAGCGGCTCTTCTGGTTTCAGGGGGAGGCGGCGCCGCGGCGCGCCCCCGCCGCGACGGCCGCCGAGCTGATGGCCGCGGTCGAGGCGGCGCTCGCGCGCGGCGGCGCAGGCGCGAGCGCGGCGGACGGCGCGGACGCCGCCGCCGCCGCCGCCGCGCTCACGGGCGAAGAAGCTGCGGCGCTGCACGACGCGGCGCTGCTGGCGCTGGCGGGGCTCGTGCGGCTCGACTCTTCGCTGCGCGAGGAGGCGGCGTGGGGGCGCGCCTTCGGCCTGTGGCGGCGTCTGTTCGCGTGCGAGGAGTTCTGGCCGTTGCTGGTGGCGGCCGATTTGAAGGGCGACTACGAGCAGGCCGTGACCTACGCCGAGGTCGCCGAGCTGCGCCGCGCCGCGCCGCGCGAGGTCTACGCGCCCGCCGCGAACCTCGCGCGCGACGCCGCACGGCGCGGCGGCCTGCGTGAAGCCGCGCGCGCCATGAGGCTGCTGCGCGGCGCGGGGCCGCCGGCGTCGCTGCTGCAAGAGTACGAGAACGAGGTGGTCGGCCCGGCCGAGGACGCGGCCTTCGAACAGCTCGACAGGGCGTTCACGTGGGTCGAGGGGCTGGGCTTCGGCGCCAAGACGCCGGCCACGCGGCGCAACTACTGCAACGAGTCCTGGCGCAAGTTCGAGAAGCTGCGGCCGCGGCTGGCCGAGTTCGCCGAGCTGGCCGGCGCCGACTCTTACGCCGCGCGCCGCGTCTTCGCGCACGCGTCGTCGAAGCTGGCGCGGCTGGCCGACTCGTTCGAGGGCGCGGGGCGGCGCGAAGAGGCGCGCTTCGTCTGCCTCGGCGCGCGCGCCCTGGCGCCGCCCGACTCGGAGGAGGCGGACGCCGTCGCGGAGCGGCTGGAGGCGCTCGGCGCCGGCGGCGAGGCGGGCGCGCCGCCTGCGTCGTGGGGCGAGTACGCCGTGGCGGTCGCGCGCGAGCTGGCGGGCGCGCGCGCCGCGGGGAAGCTGTTCAGGGACGACCCCAAGGGCGACAAGACGTTCGAGGCCGTCGCCTCACAGGGCGACGGGGCCGGATGCCTGACGAGTGTGGCCTTCTGGGTGGCGTTGGTGGCGGTCGGCGCCGGGCTGAAAGTGTGCGGCGTCATCAACACGCGGCCGTCGCGCGTCCCCATCCACTCGCTGCCGCCGTTGAACGTCAGGCCGAACCTCAACTTCAACCTGCACATGAAAAACTACAACATACCGCCGCCGCTCAACCTGCGGCCTCACGCCGAGACGCCGGGCGGCCGCAGGCGACGGCGGCCCAAGGGCGACGCCGCCAACGCGCCGCCCGCCGTCACGCCCGTCGCGCCGCCCACGCGGGTCGAGCGCGCGCCGGACCGCAACGCGCCGCCGCCGCGCGAGTGAGGGAGCCTTCACGCCGGGCGCGGATTCTTGTATGTTGGCGCCGGCGCGCGCCGCAGCTTATGGCGGAAGAACTCCCGCGGCTTATGACGGAAGAACTATGAAGGACGAGCGAACTCCCGCGGCTTATGACGGGCGGACGAACTGACTCCCGCGGCTTATGAGTAAAGAACCGCCACGGCTTATGACGGAAGAGGCGCCGCAGCTTATGACGGATGAACTCCCGCAGACGTTGAACGTCGCGCTCTCGTCGCTGGCCGAGCTGGCGGTCGAGTGGTGGCGGCTCGAACGCTGGGCGGGCGAGGCGCAGGACTCCTCGCCGCACGCGCGCCACGCCGCGCGCCGCCTCGGCCGCTTCCTCTCCGACCACGGCCTCGAAGCGCTCGACGTGACCGGGCGCGCCTACGAGCCGGGGCTCGCCGTCGAAGTCCTCGACGCCTACGACGACGAACGCCTCCCCGCCGGCTCCCAGGTCATCGCCGAGACGGTCGCGCCCGTCGTCCTCTTCCGCGGCGCCGTCGTCCGCCACGGCCAGGTCGTCGTCAAAAAGAGCCCCTGACCCATTCACATGAGCGAGTACATAGACTTCGGCATTGACCTCGGCACGACCAACTCGTGCGTCGCGCGCGCGGCGGGCGGCGAGGTCGTCGTCATCCAGAACAACGACCAGATGAACGTGACGCCGTCGGTCGTCAGGGTCTTGAGGTCGGGGAGCCTGATGGTCGGGCTGCGCGCCTACAACGCGCTGGCCGAAGACCCGGACAACGTGGCGCAGGAGGTCAAGCGTTTGATGGGCCAGCGCTACGCGAAGACCTTCCCCGCGTCGGGGCGCGTGATGTCGCCCGAGGAGATTTCGGCCGAGGTGCTGAAGTCGCTGCTCGCCGACGCGCGGCGGCGGACGGGGCTCGACGTGCGCGCGGCGTGCGTCACCGTGCCCGCGGCCTTCACCGCCTTGCAGTGCGAGGCGACGGCGCGCGCCGCCGAGCTGGCCGGACTCGAAGAGCACCCGCTGCTCCAGGAGCCCATCGCGGCGGCCGTCGCCTACGGCGCGGCGCCCGGCGTGCGCGACCAGCGGTGGCTCGTCTTCGACCTCGGCGGCGGCACGCTCGACGTGGCCGTCGTCTCGACGCGCGAGGGCCGGCTCGCCGTCCTCGAACACCGCGGCGACAACCACCTCGGCGGCAAGGACGTTGACCGCGCGCTCGTCGAGCGGGTCATGCTCCCGTTCCTCGCCGAGCGGTTCGCGCTGCCGCGCGCCGACTCCGAGCCGGCCGAGCTGAGCCGCCTCGTGCGCCGCCTGACGCTCGCCGCCGAGTACGCGAAGATAGAGCTGACGACCGCCGCCGAGACGCTCGTCAGCCTGCTCGACCTCGGCGAAGACCGCGAGGGCCGGCCCGTCGAGGCGGAGATGCCTCTGACGCGCGCGCGGCTGGAGGAGGAGATGCGGCCGCTCGTCGAGCGCTGCCTGCGGCTGACCGACGAGGCGCTCGAAGGCGCGCGCGTGCGCGGGCTCGACCTCGACCGCGTGCTGCTCGTCGGCGGCCCGACGCAGACGCCTTTGGTGCGCGAGGCCCTGGCGTCACACCTCGGCGCGGCCGTTGACTCGTCGCTCGACCCGATGACGGTGGTCGCGCGCGGCGCGGCGCTCTACGCCTCGACGGTCGAGCGGCGCGGCGCGGCCGCCGCCGTCAGGCGCGACCCGCCGGCCGCCGGGACGCTGACCGCGCGGCTCGCCTTCGACCCCGTCAGCGCCGAGCCGCGCGGCCGCGTCGCCGGCAAGCTCACGGGCGGCCCGCGCGGCGAGCGGCTCGAAGTGAAGGTGGACGCCGAGGGCGGCCTGTGGACGAGCGGCTGGCAGGCGGCCGAGGACGGCTTCTTCGAGACGCGGCTCGTCCTTCAGGAGGGCCGGCTCAACAGCTTCACGCTGAGCGTGCGCGACTCGCGGGGCCGCGCGCTCGCGGTCGAGCCCGCCGGCTTCCAGATACGGCACGGGCTGGCGCTCGACGCGCCGCCGCTGCCGCACACCATCTCGGTCGAGGTGGCGCTCGCGGACGGCCGCGCCGGGCTGAGCCCGGTCTTCCCGCGCAGGACGCTGCTGCCGGCCGAGCGCACCGTCACCTACCGCGCCGCGCACACGCTCCGCCCGAGCGAGCCCGACACGTCGCTCGCCGTCAAGCTCTGGGAGGGCGAGGCGCTCTCCGACCCGCAGGCCAACAACTGGGTCGGCGCCCTGCACGTCCGCAGCGAGGCCGTCCGCCGCCCCGTCCCCGAGGGCGCCGAGCTGCAACTGCACATCCGCGTTGACGCCTCGCGCCTCATCACCGTGGACGTCTTCGTCCCGCACCTCAACGAGCACTTCACCGACCGCGTCTTCGTCCCGCGCGAGGAGGAGCCCGACTACCTCGAACTGTTGAAGGGCGCGCACCTCGAAATCGAGACGTGCCTCGCGCGGCTCGAACGGCTCGAAGAGCGGCTGATGCTGACGGCCGCGCGCGCCGCCGGGGACGAGTTCGACTTCCCCGAGGTCGTCTACGACGACGGCGACGCCCCGGCCGACGCCGCCGCGGCCGCCCCCGACCCGCGCCGCGAGGAGGCCGAGCGCCTGCGGCGCGAGCTGGAGGACTTCGACATCGAGCTGGGCGCGCGCGCGTCCGCGGGCGACATGGACGACCACGACCAGGCGGCGCGCGTCGTCGTGCGGCTGCGCGAGGCGCGCGCGCGCATCGCGGAGCTGGAGCGGCGCGCGGGGCTCGGGGCCGCCGGCTCGGAGTTCGAGGAGGCGGCGCGACTGGCCGACGCGGTCGCCGAGACGGTCGAGGCGCACGGCGCCGACGCGCAGCGCGCGCGGCTGGCGGCGCTCAGGCGCGACCTGTCGGAGGCGACGGCGCGCGGCGACACGCGCGGCGTGAGGAAGGCCGCCGGCTCACTGCGCGCGCTGCGGACGCAGGTGCTCTACGCGCAGGATTGGTTCTGGGACGACTGGTTCAACTACCTCTCGCGCCCCGGCCGCCGGTTCCGCAACGCCGAGGAGGCGGCGGGCTGGGTCGCCGCCGGGCAGGAGGCGCTGGGCGCTGGCGACCGGAAGAAGCTGGAAGTCTCGGTCCGCTGGCTCTGGTCGCTCCTCCCGCAGGACGAGCAGGCCGCCGAGCGCGAGCGCGCCGTCAGACCCGGCCTCAAGCAGTGAGCGGCCGCCGGCGCCGGCGCCGCCCCCGTAGCCAAACGCGCCCGCGGCTTGGTAGTATCTCTTCGGACTTTCCCCGCATCAATTTGTAAGGAGGACAGGCGCAGGGCCTCGGCCCGTGTGTCGGGCCTCGCCGGCCGCGCGGCCGGCGGCCCGCGCGCCCTGCGCGCCGGAAGAGATGCTTAAAAAAGGAAGGACTGTAACGGCCGCCGCGCTGGCCGCGCTGTGGCTGGCGCTGGCGCTCGCGCCGGGGGCGGCCGTCGCGCAGAAGAAGTCGGAGAAGAAGAAGGCGCCGCCGCGGGGCACGCCCGTCATGTGGCGCGACCGCGACCCCGCGAGGCTCGACCTCACGGCCGGCCCGGGCGGCGCCGCGATGCGCCCCGCCACGCGCCGCCTGCGCTTCATCGAGGAGGAGAAGAGCGGCTTCTCGACGAAGTACCGCGTGCGCGACGCGCGCGGGCGCGAGTGGGTCGCGAAGGTCAGCAAGGAGGCGCAGTCGGAGACGGCGGCCTCGCGGCTCATCTGGGCCGCGGGATACGAGACGGAGGTCACCTACCTCGTCCCGCGCGTCCACATCCCCACCAAGGGCTGGTTCGACAACGTCCGCTTCGAGGCGCGGCCCGACAACGTCACGCGGCACGGCGAGTGGGCGTGGGAGCGCAACCCCTTCTCGGGCACCCGCGAGCTGGACGGGCTCAAAGTCCTGATGGTGCTCATCAACAACTGGGACCTGAAGGACGAGAACAACGTCGTCCTGCACACGGCGGGCTCGCGCGAGGTGCGCTACGCCATCAGCGACCTCGGCGCGACCTTCGGCAAGTCGGGCGGCCCCGGCTTCTTCTGGCGGCTCACGCGCAGCCGCAACGAGCCCGAGGACTACGCCGACACGAAGTTCATAGACAAGGTCAAGGACGGCTACGTGGACTTTCACTTCACGGGGAAGAACGAGCGGCTCTTCGAGAAGGTGCGCGTCGAGCACGCGCGCTGGATAGGCGAGCGGCTCTCGCGCCTCAGCGACGGGCAACTGGCGGCCATCTTCCGCGCGGCCAACTACACGCCGCAGGAGACGCGCCTGCTCGCGCGCGTCGTCCGCTCGCGCATAGACGAACTGGCGACGCTCTCGCGCTGAGCGGGCGCCTTCGAACGCGGGGCGGGGGCGGGGCTCGAAGACAAACTGTCTTCGAGC
>DASVUF010000107.1:0-20337 GCA_036387195.1 Pyrinomonadaceae bacterium
TCGTCAGGTTCGTGTCGTAGCGCCACCAGTTCAGCCCTATCTGCTCGGCCTTATCAATGGAGCAGACGAGCAGGCGGATTTGCAACGTCAGCAGCTCGACGTTCGCCAGCGAGACTTTGATGTCGCCGGCGATGACCAGCCCCTTGTCCAGAATCCGGTCGAGCACGTCAACCAGCCCCGGCGGGCGCGCGGTGATGAGGCTCGTTCTCTCGCTAGACAATGAGATTTTCTCCGGTGGTCAGTGGCCTGTAGACGGTGGAAAACCTTCGTCAGCCGGGCCGTCGTCGTCACGGCCGGCGCCGGCGGGGCGGAGTCCGCCGGCGGCCGTCCATCGCCTAACCCTCTTCAAATCAGCCTGCCTATCGGCCCGAGGTCTATGTTCAGCTCCTCGTCCCCGAGGCCGAAGTGCGCCTTCATCTCGGCCATCTTCTCTTCGAGCTTCATCAGCGCGAGCCCCAGCTCCTCGACCTGCTCGTCGGTGAGCCCGCCGCCCTCCATCCTGCGGACGGCCTGCTTTTCGAGCAGCCTGCGAATCAACTCAATAAGCGTCAGGACGAGCTTGGCCAGGCCCTGTTCGACCGACTCGGCCGAGACGTTGACGCGCTCGGGCAGGCTGTCGGCCACGCGGCGCAATTCCGCGACGAACTCGGCCGGGTGGTCGGTTTCGACCAGCGGCTCGACCGCCGGGACGGATTCGGGGGAGCGTTTCTCCACAAGAGTACCCTGTCGGCGCGCGACGTGTCCACACTGATAAAAGGTTCGCGCCATTGTAGCAGGCGCCCGCCGCGAGGCGCCCCGCCCCCGCGGCGCGGCCGCCCCGCTCAGGCGCGCAACTCGCTGAAACTGTAGGGCGGCCACGGCCCGCTCGCGAGGAGCCGCAACCCCGCGCGGCCGCCGCGGAGCGCGCGCAGACGCCCCCTGTACTCCTCTACGCGTTCGCGCTCGACGAGGTGCGCGGCGCGCACCGCTATCGCCTCCGAAGGGCTGACGCGCACCGCGCTCTCTCGCGCAAGCTCACCGACGCCCGCCGCGAGCCACGCGGCCAGGCCCTCGGCGCGCCGCCGCGCGTCCTCCTCGCCCATCACCTCGCGCCGCTTCCTCAACAGAAAGGCCGTTCCGCGCCCGACCCGCGCGCCTTCCCCCCGGGGGAGGCTTCCGCGTTCGAGGGAATCCCTCGCGGCCCCCAGAGATGCGGCTTCGTCAAAGCCTTCGGGCGGGGCCGCCACGACGCCCTGAACGCCGCCCGCCGACGCCGCGCCTTCGCTCGCGCCCCGCGCCCCGCGCCCCGCGCCCCGCGCCTCCTCCATCAGCTTCACGCCCATCTCAACGCAGCCGCGCACGCGCGCGAGCGCCGCGAGGAGCGACGCCTCGTTCGACGCCGCGTAGTCGGCGAGGCGTTCGCGGGCGGCCAGCGTGCCGAAGCGGAAGGGGAGCGGCGTCGAGCCGGCGAGCGCGGCCGCGTTGACGCGGTTGTGCGCCGCGAGGTTCTCCTCCGTGACCGCGACCGGCTCGTCCGCGGCCGCGCTCACCGCCGCCGCCAGCCGCCCCAGCCCCAACAGGCTCACGCGCGCGCCGCCCACGCCGGCCAGCCCCTCGAACGACGCCCCCGACAACTCGTCGCCCACGCAGTAGACGTAGAGCCGCGCCGTCACGCGCCCGCCCCCGGCTCGTCTTCGCCCGCGCGCGCCGCGTCGGCCGCGGGCCGCGCGCCGCGGCTCAGGAACTCGACGCGCCGCTCGCGCCCGCCGAGCACGCGCTCGACCGTCTCGACCGACCCGAGCAGCAGGTTGAGCCCGACGTAGACCAGGTCAACGTCGGCCACGGCAATCGTCACCTCGCCCGCTATCACCAGCCCGCGGTCGAGCACGTGGTCGAGCGTCTCCAGCAGCGACAGCTCATCGTCCTCGTCAAACTCTTCGTCCGACATGACCCTCCGGGGAACGCCTCGGGGCGGGGGAGAAGGGGCGCGGGTCGAAAGCCCGCGCCCTCTCCGCGCGCGGGACTTTTAAACGCCCTCCGCGTCCTCGCCTTCGCCCTCCGCCTCCCGCCCTTCGCCCCCTTCGCCGCCCGCGACGGCGAAGTTGTAAGCAGGCCAGGGGCCGGTCAGCTCGAAGCGGAAGCCGAGCGGCGTGTGCTCGGCGGCGAGCCGTTCGGCGGCGTCGCGGAACCGCCCGAAGGCTTCGCGGCGGACGAGGAAGGCGAGGCGCGCGGCCAGCTCGCCCTGCTCGGTCGCCTCGTCCCTGAGCACGCGCAGGCGCGCCGCGCCGTCGCTCGCCTCCGCCAATCGTTCTTCGACTTCGCGCGCGACGCGCCGCGTCTCGGCGCGCGCCTCCTCGTCGCGCAAGCCCTCTATCTTCTTGCGCAGGAGGTACGCCTGACCCGGCGCCGCGCCCGCGGCGCGCTCCGACAGCTCGCGCAGCCGCGCGCTCAGCCGCGTCACCTCCTCGCGCAGACGCGCGCGCTCGACGTAGACGTTCAGCCCCCACTCCTCGCGCCCTTCGAGCCGCGCGATGACTTCGCGGAACTGCCCGGCCCACTCGGCGAGCATCGCCGCGACGCCCTCGCGCCGCAGGTAGATGGAGCCGAAGCGCAGCGGCGCGACCGACGTTTGGCGCGCGAAGTGTTCGGCCACGCGCTCGTGCCTGAGGGCGCGCGTCGCCAGCCACGCCGCGTCCGCCATCCGCTCGGCCAGCGCGCCCTCGCCGTAGACGTCGAGCGGCGCCTCGCTCACCACCGCCGCCAGCCCCTCGGCCTCGACCGCTTCGAGCCGCGCGCCGCCCTCGATGGCCTCCGGCAGCTCCGCCTCGAACAGCGGCGCGAGCGCCGCGCTCGCGCCGACGCAGTAGACGTAGAAGGCGCGCCCGCCGCCTTCGCCGCCGCGCCCGCCGCCTTCGCCGCGCGGGCTCCGACTCTTTTTAGTCGCTCTCCTGCTCATCGTCCGCCGCCTGCTCCGGGTCGAGCGCGCGCCACGCCGCGAAGTGCGCCCGCAGCCCCGCGGGGCCGCGCACTTCGCCCGGCCGCTCGGGCGCGGCGTAGACGTGTACGCCGGCCAGACGCCTCTGGAACTCCCCGACGACCGGCGTCTGCCCGCGCCGCCGCGCCGCGCAGAACTCGCACCCGCGCGCGGCCTCGCCCGCCGACACGTTGTTGACGACGAGCCGCAGCATCGGCACGCGCAGGTCTTCGAGCCTCGCGGCGAGCCGCGCCGTCTCTTCGAGGCTCATCCGCTCGGGGATGGCGACGCCGACGAACTCGCAAGACCCGGCGTCCGTCAGCAGCGCCGCCACCCGCTTGATTGATTTCGAGAGCGCGACCAGCTCCTCGGCCACGCCGCCCCAGCGTACCACGTTCCTATACTTGAGCAGCAGCTTGATGAACGTGCGCACCCACGCCAGCGCGACCCCTGGCAGTTCGAGGAAGCGCAGGAGGTGCCCCGTCGGCGCGGTGTCGAGGACGATGGTCGCGTACCGCCCCTCTTCGAGCAGGTCGCTGACGGTCGAGAGGGCGGCTATCTCGTCAACGCCCGGCGGCGCGAGCGCCACCAGCTCGCGCATCGCCTCGCGGTCGAACTGCACCTCCCAGCGCGAGCCGCCGGTCAGCGACTCGAACAGCTCGTCCGTCCAGCGCCGGTAGCGTTCCTTCAGCTCCTCGAACCGCGCCGCCGGGTCTATCTCCATGGCGTCGAGGTTCGCCGCGCCCGCCACGCCGCGCTTCGACTCGCCGACCGCCTCGCCGAAGCTGTCGGAGAGCGAGTGCGCCGGGTCGGTCGAGAAGACGAGCACCCGCGCCGACGGCTCTGACTCGGCGAGCGCCAGCGCGTAGGCGGCCGCCGCCGTCGTCTTCCCGACTCCGCCCTTCCCGCCGAAGATGACCAGCCGCCTCGGCTCAAGGCGGAAGCCGGAAGGCGGGAGCGGGATGGGAGCGCCGCCGGCCGTCCCTTCATCCTTTCGCCCCGCGCCTTCACCCTTCCGGCCGGCCGGGCTTTCGTCGCGCCCCGCCTGCCACAGCGGGCGCGCGAACTCGCGGAGCGCCTCGACCCCGCGAACCTCCGCGGCGAAGAGCGGGACACGGCGGCGGCGGAGCGACTCGAACTCGCGCGCGATCGCTTCGAGCCAGCGCGCCTGCGCCCGGGCGCGCGCGCGGCAGAAGGGGCAGCCCGGCCGCCCGCGCTCGACGCGGTTGACGACGACATCCGTGACCGACGCGCCCTCGCGCGTGAGCGACGCGAAGTAGCGCGCGCTCTCCTCGAAGGCCATCACCTCGGGCGTGGTGACGAGCACGAAGCTCGACCGCGCCGCGTCGAAGAGCGTCGCGCGGACGGCCGCGACGCGCGCCGTGAGGTCGCGCAGGAAGAGGTCAACTTCGTCCTCGCGCACGCGCCCCCGCCGCGCGAAGTGCGCGACCATGTAGCGGTGCTTCTCGGACATCACGTCGAGCGCGCCGACCCAGCGCGCGAAGACCTCGGGCAGCCGCAGCATCCGCGTCGTGTGCCCGGACGGCGCGGTGTCCACGACGACGCGCGCGAAGTCGCCCGCGCGCTCCAACTCGCTCAGCTCGAAGAGCGCCATCACCTCGTCCATGCCCGGCAGGCTGAGGTCGAGCAGGTCGTTGACGTCCGCCTCGTCGAGGATGGTGCCGCGGTCAGCTATCTCGGCGAGGACGGCGCGGTGCCTCCGCTTGAAGGCTTCGAGCGCGGCGGCCGCGTCCATCTCGCGCGCGTAGAGCCGCGGGGCGTCGTCGCCCGCGCTGCGCCGCGCGACCTCGGCCGTGCGGTCGCCGACCTCGACGTCCAGGCTGTCGGAGAGCGAGTGCGCCGGGTCGGTCGAGAAGAGCAGGACGCTCTCGCCCGGCCCGGCCGCGTCGAGCAGCGCCAGCGCGGTGGCGGCCGCGGCCGTCGTCTTGCCGACGCCGCCCTTGCCGCCGAAGAAGATGTATCGCGTGTGCGGGAAATCGGGAGGGAGCCTGCGCGCGGCCGGGAGATTCTGCGCGGGGCGCGGGGCGCGGGCGGCGCGGGGCGCGCCCCGTCGGGGCTCGCGCGCGGGAGGTGACTTCTTCGCGCCGCCTTTTGTCGCCAACGCCTCGGCCTCCCGCGCCGTGGTTTGAAGCCTTCAGCGCCCGCCGCCGGGCTCGTAGAAGTCGCCGCCCTCTTCGTCGCCGCCCGCCTCGACGACCATCGAGGAGGAGTCGGCCGTGTGAACCTGCCCGAGCGCTTCGAGCTGACGGGCCTTGATGGCGCGCAGCCGCGCGAACAGCTCGCGCTCGGCCTCGGCGTACTCCTCGTCGGAAATCTCCTCCAGCTCCAGGCGCATCTGGAGTTCGAGCAGCTGCTCCTTGATGACCGACTCGTCGTTCAGCTCCTTGTCGGCGAGCTGCTGAATCTGCCGCATGATGAACTTAAAGCCGTTCACCGGCGCCAGCAATATGTCGTCAATCAGGAACATGTGCGGTCAGCGGGCGTCTCGTCGTCGTTTCCGGCCGAACGTCGGGAAGCGCCGTCCACGCCGTCACAAGGGGCGAGCCTTTCGGGGCCGGCGAGGCGCGCCCGTCGGCGGCGGGCGCGCGTCGTCAGGCGGCGCCTTCGCCGCGCTCCAGTTTCAGGCGGATGTGGACGAAGTTGTAGGGCGGCCAGGGGCCCGTGTACTTGAAGGAGAGCTTGCCCTCGTACTTGGCGGCTATCTCCTTGACCCTCGCGTCGAACTCCTGCTCGCGGTCGCGCTCGATGAGGAAGGCGGCGTTCATAATCATCTTGTCGCCGATGGGCTTGTTGGCGCGCGAGGCGACGGCCGCGTCGCGGAGGTAGTGGTAGACCTCGCGGACGTAGGCGTCCGACTTCTCGGCCAGCGCCGTCTCGACGAGCCGCCCCAACTGCATCCGCGCGAAGTATGTGGAGCCGGCGCCGCGCGAGGTGATCTGCTCCTTGAGGTTGCGCACCTCCTCGCTCTCCTCCTCCAGCTCGCCGATGACGCGCTCGCGGTCCCAGTTCACCTTCAGGCCGAACTCGACCTTGCCCGCCATCTTCGCCAGCACGTCGCGGAGCGCGTCGTAGGTGCCGCGCATCAGCTCCATGATGTCGTCCTCGGTGCGGAAGAGCACGCCGAAGGCCATCGGCAGCACGGTGAACTCGCGCATCACCGTCTCGTTGACCTGCTCGTGCGCGAAGACGTTCTCGCGCGTCGGGTCGTAGACCTGGATGGGCGTGTTCGAGACGACCGCGGCGAGGCCGTCGTGGTGGACGGTGTAGACCTCGTCGCCGCGCCCGCCGATGCCGATGGGGCCGAAGGAGCGCGCCTCCTTCGTCTCGATGATGCAGTAGACGTACTTGCCCTCGGGCGTCTGCGCGGCGTTCGGCGTCTCGTTCTCGGCGCTCATCGGCTCTTCCCGGAAGTTGTTCGGCGGCTTGGGCGTGCTGACGCGGGTATAATAGTAGGCGGCGCGCCGGCGGCGCAACTACTCTCCGCCGGCGCCCGGTGTTAGAATCCTCGCCCAAGAACCCCGCGGCGCGCCGCGACGTACATAGAACGAAACTTCGGGACCGACGCCTCTGGAGATGACGCATGAGCGACCAGCGAAACTGGCTTGAGAAGTTGGGCGACAAGATTCCGGGCTACTCCGGCTACGTCGCCAAGGAGCGGCGGCGCGACGTGGACAAGCTGCACCGCGAGCACCTGGCCGAGCGGCTGCGCGCGGCCAAGCAGCCGCTGACCGACGTGATGAGGGAGCTGTCGTCCGCGGGGCGGCTCTTCGAGGTCGGCCCCGTAGACCGCGTGCTGAAGAAGCTCGACCACGTCGAGAACCGCATCCGCTTCGCCTCCTACGGCTACGCGGGCTTCTTCGACGCGGTCAAGATAGAGGAGCCGCAACTGGACGCCATCTACCGCTTCGACCTCTCGCTGGTCGAGCGCGTCGAGGGGTTCGAGCGGCAGGCGCGCGAGCTACAGTCCAGGGCGGGGACGGCCGACGGCCTCAAGGCGGCGGCCGCCGACATCGAGCGCGCGGCCGACGACCTGAACCGCGCCTTCGACGACCGCTACCGCGCCATCGAAAGCTTCCGCCCCGACGACGCGCAGGGGCGGCCGATGTTTAGCTGAGGGGCGGGCGGCGCGTCGGCGGCCGGCGGCAGGGGGCGCGACGCGCCGCCGAAGTTGACGCCGACGGGCCGGCCGCGCGGCCGCGAAGGCTTTTCTACTGACTGCTGTCCACCGCCGACCGTCTACCGTTTTATGCCTGAGAGTTGTCACAACTGCGGCGCGGAGCTTTTCGAGGGGCAGCAGTTCTGCCGCCGTTGCGGCGCGCAGGCGCGCGGCGCCGCGGCGTCGGCGGCGGGCGGCGAAGCGCCGACGCAGCTTTTCCCGCAGGCGACTCAGCCGTCGCCGGCCGCCGCCGCGACTTCGCAGGTGGGCGGCGGGACGGGGCAGGTCGCCGCGCAGCAGCCGACCGCCTACCACGCGCCCGCGGGCTTTCAGCAGACCTCGCCGCTCGTCGGCCAGCCGTTCGGCACGCAGCCGCTCGCGGTCGCGGCGCCCGCGCGGCGGCGCGGCGGCGGGTGGCTTCTGGCGCTGGCGGCGGTCTTCGTGCTCGGCGCGGGGCTGGCCTCGGTCGCGGCCTACGTCTGGTGGCGGGCCACGCGCGGGCCCGTCGTCGTCAGGAGGATTGAGATGGCCGGCGGGCCGCGCGTCGCCGGCGCGCCGGCCCCGCCCGCTCCGCCCGACTTCGCCAAACTCGGCGAGCGCGTCAGGGAGGCGCTGGCGGGCGCGCCGCTGCCGTTGGACGAGTCGGGCGCGGTCGTCTCGGGCGACTCGACCGTGCTGACGCGCGTGTACGAGCTTGGCGAGGACGCGTCCTTCGTCGTCCACGCCGAGCGCGGCGACGTCACCGTCACGGGCGCGGAGGGCGACAGCGTCGTCGTCAAGGTCGTCAAGCGCGGCGGGAGCGCGGCCCTGCGCGGCGCGTCGCGCGTGCTCGAAGCGAAGACCGACGAGGGGGTGAAGCTGTTGACCGCGCCGGCGGGCGACGAGGTCAGCGTCTCCTACGAGGTCAGCGTGCCGCGCGCGCTGCGCCGGCTGGAAATCTCGGCCGGCAGGGGCGACGTGCGCGTCACCGGGTTCGCGGGCGCGGTCACGGCCGACGTCCGGCAGGGCGAGGTCGAGTTCCGCGACGTCTCGGGCGAGGTGCGCAGCAAGGTCATCACGGGGCGGACGCGCGTCTTCCAGACGGCGGCCGAGCGCGAGGGCTCGCAGCAGTTCTCGGTCGTGCGCGGCGACATCGAGGCGACCTTCGCCGAAGGCGCCGGCGCGGACGTGAAGGCGCAGACCCTGGACGGCGACATCGAGGTGGCCGACGGCCTCGGGCTGCGCGCCGAGCGGGGGCCGGCCGGCCGCCACGCCGCCGGCCGCGTCGGCGAGGGCGGCGAGGCGCTCGTCTTCAAAGTAACCAACGGCGACATCAGGCTTAAGAAGTGAACGTGCCCGGGGGCGGCGTACGCGCGCGGCGCGCGTGGCGGCCGCGTCCGCACGAAGGAGGCGCAGCATGAGGAGGAGCCGGAAGGCGTTCGGCGCCATCTTCGCCGCCGCGCCCCTTTGCGTCGCGTTCGTCTGCGTCGCGGCCCGCGCGGCCCCCGTCGCCGCGCAGGCCGCGCAGGGCGGGCCCGCGGCGAAGCACGACGCGCCGCCCGCGGGCGGCGCGGCTTCCGTCAGTTGGCGCGACGTGCGCGTAGAGTTCGAGGGCAACAGGGTCTTCGGCGCCGGGGAGTTGTCGGCGACGGCCGCCGAATGCTACGAGCGCGCGCGCGACGCCGGGCGCGAGTTCGCGCCCGACCTGCTCGCGTACTGCCTGCGGACGGACGTGCGCCGGCTGCTGCTGCGCGCGGGCTACGTCCGCGCCGTCGTGGGCGAGCCGAAGTCCGAGGCGTGGGGGCTCTCGCAGAGAATCACGGCGCGCGTCGAGGAGCACGAGCGCTACCGCCTCGGCGAAGTCAGAATCGAGGGGGCCAGGCATTTCGAGGACGCGCGCCTGCGCGGGCTGCTGGCGCTCGACCGGGGCGAGGTCGCCGACGCCGACGCGGTCACGCGCTGGCTCCGCGAGACGCTGAAGGGCCTGTACGCTGACGAGGGCTTCATCCGGTTCGACTACGACGTCGTACCCGAGTTCAGGCTCGACCCCGGCGCCGACGAGGGCGTCGTGGACTTCGCCGTCACGATAGACGAGGGCCGGCGGTTCAGGCTGCGCAGGCTCTCGCTCGCGCTCGACGGCGACGCGCCCGCGGAGGCGCTGCGCGACGCCGTCCTGCTCAGGGAGGGCGACGTCTACAGCGCGGGCAAGTTCGCGCAAACCGTCGAGGCGCTCGGCCGCCTCGGGCTGTTCGAGCCGATTGACGCCTTCGCGGATTCCGACTTCCTCACGGACGAGGGGGCGGGCGAGCTGGAGATAACCATCAACCTGACGGAGAAGGGGCGCGGGCGGCCCGCCGCGCGCCGCGGCGCGGGGCGGCCCGCGAAACCACGCGTTATCCGGGGCCATTGACGAGGGAGGAGTAAGCAGCCAGATGGCAATCGAAGTCATACAGTTTTTCGACCAGACGGGGCAGCAGATAGTGGCGCGCGTCCCGCCGCAGGGGGCGTCCGACATCAAGATGGGCGCGCAGCTCATCGTGCAGGAGAACCAGTCGGCGGTCTTCTTCCGCGACGGCAAGGCGCTCGACACGTTCGGGCCCGGCCGCCACACGCTGACCACCATGAACGTGCCGCTGCTGACGCGGCTGCTCTCGCTCCCCTTCGGCGGCACGTCGCCCTTCCAGGCCAGCGTCGTCTTCGTCGCCCGCCACACCTTCCAGGACATGAAGTGGGGGACGAAGGAGCCCATCCCCTTCCGCGACTCGGAGCTGTACATGGTGCGGCTGCGCGCCTTCGGCAAGTACAGCTTCCGCGTCGCCGACCCGCAGCTCTTCGTCGCCTCCATCGTCGGCACGCGCGGCCTCGTCTCGACGCAGTCCCTGGGCGAGTACCTGCGCGACATCGTCGTCTCGCGCCTCAACGACCTGTTGGGCGAGAACCTGAAGACGGTCTTCGACCTGCCGGCCTACTACGACGAGCTGGCGGCGGGCGTCAAGGCGCGCGTCGCCGAGGACTTCAGCAAGCAGGGGCTCGAACTCGTTGACATGCTCATCTCGGCCGTCACGCCGCCCGAGGAGGTGCAGAAGAAGATTGACGAGCGCGCCTCGATGTCGGCGCTGGGCGACATGGGGCGCTACATGCAGTACAAGGCGGCCGAGTCGATGCCCGACGCGGCGAAGCAGCCGGGCGGCGCGGCCGGCACGGGGATGGGGCTCGGCATGGGCTTCGGCTACGGGCAGATGATGGCGAACGCCTTCGGCGGCGGCCAGGGGCAGCAGGGGCAGCAGGGCGGCGGGGGCGGCGCGGCCGCGGCCGCGCAGACGCCGTGCCCGAAGTGCCAGACGCCCAACCCGGCCGGCGCGAAGTTCTGCCAGAACTGCGGCGCGAACGTGCAGGCGCAGCAGGCGGCCGGCGTCGCCTGCCCGCACTGTCAGACGCAGGTTCCCGCCGGCGCGAAGTTCTGCAACAACTGCGGGCAGTCGGTCGAGCCGAAGGCCTGCAAGAACTGCCAGAACCCGCTCCCGCCGGGCGCGAAGTTCTGCGGCTCCTGCGGCACGGCGGCCTGAGCCGGCCCGCAAGTCCGCGGGGGGGGCGCGCGCCGGGACTGTCATGTCCGCCAACTGCGAATACTGCCACGGCGTCCTTCAGGAGGGCGCGGCGAAGTGCGCCAACTGCGGCGCGGCGGCGGCCGCGCGGGCGGGCGAGCCGCGCGACTACCGCTTCTGCCCTCACTGCAAGCGCCGCCTGCTCGCGCTCGGGAGCCCGGCCTGCAACTACTGCGGACGCGCGCTGCCCGAGGAGTACGTCCGCGCGCGCGAGGCGCTCTGGCAGAAGCTCGACGACGCCCGCGCCGGCCGGCTCACGCCCGAGGAGCTTGAGAAACTCGGGCGCGACGGCGACGACGCGCTGCGCCGCGCCCTCAAATCGCTCCTCGACCTCAAGTAAGGCGAAGGGCGAAGGGCGAAGGGCAAACCTCAAAAGGCGAAAGGGAAGGGGGCGGGGCCTTCATCTTCCGAAGATGAAGGCCCCGCCCCCTTCCTCTTAACTTTCCTTCCTCTTAACTTTCCTTCCTTAGCTTTCCTTCCTTAGCTTTCCTTCTTCTTAACTTTCCTTCTTCTTAACTGTCGCCTTCGCCTTCGGCCATTCGCGTTTCACGCCGGGCTACTTCGCGTCCTTGAGGATTTCGAGGGCGCGTTCGAGGGCGCGGTCGCGGCGGCGGCGGAGGTCTTCGGGCGTGGGCTCGACGGTGACGTCGGGGCGCAGGCCGGCGCCTTCGAGCCGCGCGCCGGCGGCAGTGCGGTAGTCCATTTCGCTGACGTCGAGGACGCCGCCGTCGGGCAGGCGGTGCCGGCGTCGGATGCCGAGGACGCAGCCGCAGGTGGACTCGCCGATGACGGAGGCGCGCCCCTTCTCGCGCAGCGCGGCGGCGAAGACCTCGGCGGCGCTCGCCGTCCGCGCGTTCACGAGCAGCACGACGGGGCGGCGGAACCGCTCGAACGTGTCGGCCGTCGAGAGCAGCGAGGCGCGTGTGAAGGGTTCGAGCCGGACGGCGCCGGCGCGATCGGTGAAGCGGCCGAGGCTGAGGCCGGCGGGCAGCAGCGTCGAGGCGAGGTCGGCCATGGCGTCGGCCTCGCCGCCGCCGTTGTCGCGCAGGTCGAAGACGAGCGCGCGGGCGTCCTTCAACTCGCCCCTGAGCGCGCGCGCGAACCGCGCGGCGACCTCGGGCGTGAAGATGTTGAAGCGCACGAGGCGGACGCCGCGGCCGAGTCCCCGCGCCTCGAACGACGGCAGGCGCGTGCGCGGCTCTCGCCGCAGGACGGCCTCGCGCACGCGCCGCTCGCCGGGGCGCGCGAAGGCGACGCGGACTGAGGAGTCGCGCGGCCCCTCGAAGATGCGCGCGGCGGCGATGACGCGCGCCGCGCCCGCCGCCGTCCCACCCTGCTCGGCCGCCCTGCGCGCGACGACCGCCGCCGCCGGCTCGCCGTCCAGCGCGACGAGCGTGTCGCCCGCGCGCAGGCCGGCGTCTTCGGCCTCCGAGTCGCGCTCGACGTCCGTGACGACGACGCGGCCGGCGAGCTCGCGCGCCGAGACGCCGACCGAGACGTAACGCTGCACGCGCCAGTCCGTGCTCTCGCCCGGCGCGAAGACGCGCGTGTGCGGGTCGCGCAGCAGCCCGAGCATGCGGCGCAGCACCGCGTAGAGTTCCGTCGCGTCGCGCGCCTCGGCCGCGCGCGGCCTCAGTCGCTCGCGCGCCCCCTGCCAGTCAACGCCGTGCAGCCCGGGGTCGAAGTAGCGCTCGCGCACCTGCTCCCAGACCTCGTCGAAGACGCGCAGACGCCCCTCGGGCGTCGAGGCGTACTCGGCGCGCGCGCCCGCGCCGGCCGGCGCGAGCAGCAGGCAGGCGAGCGCCCAGAGCGCGAGCGCCGCGCGCAGGGTCTGGCGATGGGTCTTGCGATGGGCCTTGGCGCGCATCATTTCGGAGCCGGCGTTGAGCCGGCCTGCGCCGGCTTGCGGAAGTTGTAGCGCAGCAGCACGCGCACGGCGACCGGCTCGCCGTCGCGGCTGGCCGGGCGGAAGCGCATCCGCCGCACGGTCGAGACGACCTCCTCATCGAGCCCGAAGCCGGCCCAGCGCACGACGCGCGCCACGCCGACGCGGCCGTCCGCGCCTATCTCGACCTCTGCGTCAACGGTCGCCTCGGCCTCGGCGCGCGCGGCCGCGTCGGTGTAGGCGGGGCGCAGCCGCCTGTAGGGCGCGGGCTCGCGCAGGTCGGCGTTGGCGTCCGCGCCGTCGCCGGTCGAAAGGTCTATGACGGAGGAGGGCGCGTCGCCCCGCGCGTCGAAGCGCTCGCGCTCGTCGCGCCCGGCGGCCTCGGCGACGGCCGCGGCGTAGGCCGGGGCGCGGGCGTCGAGCAGGGCGAGCAGGGCGGCCTCGGCGTCGCGGGCGTCGTCGGCCTCGGCCGCGGGCCTGTCCCAGAGGACGAGGCGGCCCGTGCGCGCGCTGACGACGAAGACGGAGGCGTAGGACTCGAAGTAGACGGGGCGCGCCGAGGAGGAGCGGCGGATGGTCTGCGCGTCGCCGGTCAGGTAGAAGTCGCACCCGAGCGCCGCGCCGAGCGCGCGCGCCTCGGCCAGCGTCATGTTGAGCGAGCCCGCGTAGCCGACGCCGCGCGCCGCCGCCGCGCTCATGCCGCGGTCGAGGACGGCAATCGTCGTCATCGCCGTCTCGGACTCTGACGCCTTCGCCGTCATCGCCGTCGCCGCGGTCGTCATCGCCGGCGCGGCCGACGCCTTCAACGGCGCCTTTGTCGTCGCCGTCGTCGCCGTCGTCGCCCCGCCCGCGCCTGACGCCGCGAGCAGCTTCGCCAGACGCTCGGCCGCGCGCGCCGACGCCGGCGTCGCCCCCAGTTCGAGCACGGCCACGGCCACGCGCCGCGCCCCTTGCGCCCGCGCGTGCGCGGGCCAGAGGGCGAACAGCAGGAAGGCCAGGCAGGCGCGGAGGAGCATCTGAGTCTTTCCGAGTTTTCCGAGTCCTGAGGTCAGCCGCCGCCGTCGCCGCCGCGCAGCGGGTCGGCGTAGACGCCGGGGGAGCTGTCGGGGATGACGAGCGCGCCGACCGAGCGTTCATAGAACCCCGCGGGGCCTACGCCGCCGATGACGGCGTAAGCGTAACCCAACTCTCGTAGGCCGCCGAGCGCCGCGAGCAGGAGCGCTCGGCCGAGGCCGCGGCCGCGCTCGGCCTCGACCACGCCCGTCGGGCCGAAGAAGTTCCTGCGCGTGCACTCGTAGGCGGCGAAGCCCGCGAGCCGCCCCTCGCGCAGCGCGACGAAGACCGTCAAGGGCTGGCGCGCGAACCCGACCGAGATTTCGTCCGCCCAGCCCTGCGCGAACTCGCGCGCGACGAACTCGCGCACCGGCGTCAACTCCCACGGGCGCGCACGCCGCACCAGCAGCCCCGCGCCGCCGAGCGCCGCCAGCGCCGGCTCGATTGGCGGCAGCCGCAGCAGGTTGACCAGCATGTCGGGCATCGGGTCGCGTCTCGGGGGCGGAGCCCCCGCCCCCCTCTCAGCCTCAGTTGCTTAGCCTCAGTTGCTCAGCCTTAGTTGCTCAGCCTCAGTTGGCCGCCGCGCCGGCGCTCGGGTGGCGGTGGTAGAGCGCGTAGACCTCGTCTTTGACCTCGGGCGGGAAGCAGACGCGGTAGAGGCGGTAGCCGCGCAGTCCCCTGACGGCGTCGCTCACCTCGCTGATTTCGCGCACGCGCGGGCGCGCGTAGCCGTCCTCGACGTAGATGAGCGACTTCGGCTCCGCGCCCTCGGCCGTGTAGTAGGAGTAGTAGGGCACGTCGCCCGCGTGGTCTTCGATGAAGTAGTAGGCCGGGTCGAAGCCGCGCCGGACGACGGCCGCGCGGGCGGCGTCGAGGAAGTCGGCGCGCTCGGCCTCGGGCATGTCGAGGTCTATGGCCTTGAAGAGTCGGCGGCCGACGAAGCGGCGGCTGAGGTCGCGCAAGGTCGCGTCCTCGGAACGCTGCCACTGCTTGACGTGGAAGGTCAGCTCGGCGTCGTCCAGCTCCATGTGGTCGGCGAGCGTGAGCGGCGCGCGCCTGAGAATCTTCTCGAAGGCCGTGTCGGGCGCGCGCCAGACGGGCTCGCCGGCGGCGATGAGTTCGAGCGCGCGCCTGAGCGTCGAGCGCAGCACGGCCTCGGCCGAGCGCAGCGTCCGGTGGAAGTAGACCTGGCGGAACATGTAGTAGCGCGCCTGGAGGTACTCCTCGACGGCGTAGAGGCCGCGCGCCGAGACGTAGATGCGGTCGTTGGCCTCGTCAACCTCGATGGCGTTGATGATCCATTCGAGGTCGTAGTTGCCGTACTTCGCGCCCGTCATCAGCGAGTCGCGCAGGAGGTAGTCCATGCGGTCAACGTCGAGCTGCGACGAGACGAGCTGCGCGAGGAAGGCGGGCTGGAACGTCCCCTCGATGATGGAGGCGACGGCGCGCGGCAGCTCCGGCGAGTAGTCGCGCAGGATTTGGCCGGCCTCGGTCTCCTCGCTGAGCACGGCGCGGCGCGTCCACTCCTCGTGGTGGAAGTTCAGGACCTTCTCCATCACGTGCGAGAAGGGGCCGTGGCCGATGTCGTGCAGGAGCGCCGCGGCGCGCGCGGCGGCGCGCGCCTCCTCGGAAATCCTGTACCGCTCGGAGAGGCGGTCGAGCACGCGCGTCATCAGGTGGAGCGCGCCCAAGCTGTGCGCGAAGCGCGAGTGCTCGGCGCCCTGGTAGGTGAAGAGCGCGAGGCCGAGCTGCTTGATGCGGCGCAGGCGCTGGAACTCGAACGAGTCCACGAGGCGCACCATCAGGCGCCCCTCTTCGGTGTCCGTCCGGAGGCGGATGATGTTGTGCACGGGGTCGCGGTAGATGCGCTCGCTCACTGTGCCGAGGAGTCTAGCAGAATCGGCGGACGGTAGTCAGCAGACGGCGGGCCGCGGGCGGGAGGCGGCGCGGGCGGGCGTGAAAAAGGGGGCGGGGCGCCAGGCCCCCGCCCCCCCTCTCGCGGCCCGCGCGCGGCGGGCGGGTCAGAAGACGTAGCGGAGGGCGAACTGCATGACGCGGCCGGCGCGCGGCTCGTTGAGCGGCGTCTGGGTGGCCGTGTACTTGCCGAAGTCTTCCGGCACGTCGGGGAAGACCTTCGGCGTGGACGGGTCGCCGTCGTCGTCGAAGGCCATGAAGGGGTCGGGCGGCAGGCCGAAGCCGAGCAGGCTGTCGCTGGCGAAGCGCTGCGTGTTGGTGACGTTGAAGACCTCCCAGCGGAACTGGAGCGAGTGCCCCTCCCAGGGCATGCGGAAGTTCTTCATCAGCCCGAGGTCGAGCGAGACGTAGCCCTGGCCGCGCAGGACGTTGCGGTCGCCCGCCTCCCCGGCGCGCGGCTCGCGGAAGCAGCGGAAGGCGGCCTCGCGGTCGGCGAAGAGGTTGGGGACGCCGCCCGACCCGCCGCGCGTGGGCGACGAGTTGGCGGCGCAGACGCGCACCATGTTCGACTGCACGTTCCAGTTCGTCGCCCAGCGGTCGGCCTGGAACGGCTCGCCGGTCGGCAGCCCCGTGTTCCAGCGGAAGATGCCCGTCAACGTCCAGCCGCCGAGCGCGGCGTCGGCCACCCCGCCGAGGTCGTGCCCGAGCCGGCGGCCCCGCCCTACGGGGAGCGCGACCAGCCAGTTGGCGTTGATGACGTGGCGCGCGTCGAAGTCCGAGCTGGCGTAGTTCGAGTCGGGGTCGAGCGCGTTGACGATGAAGGCCGTGTCGAAGGCCGTCGAGGACTGGAGCCCCGAGGCGTTGTCGAGCGAGTGCGAGAGCGTGTAGTTGAAGTCCACCGCCACGTCGTTGCGGAAGCGGTGGCGCACGCTGAGCTGCGCCGAGTGGTAGTTCGACCGCGCGATGGTCGAGAAGGTCGAGAGCGCGGCGTACTGCGGGTGGAAGAACGTGTTGTTGAAGCGCGAGACCGGCTGGTCGTCGAGGAAGGTCTGGATGAACGTGTAGTCGGTGATGTCGAAGCCGCCCACGTCGGGGCGCGCCAGCAACGTGTAGATGGCCTGCGTGTTGGTGAGCGACGGGTCGCCGAGCAAAAACTCGGCGGCGCCGGGGAAGAGGTTCTCGAAGTAGGCGATGCGCGGGACGGCGCCGACCGGCGTCAGACGGTAGCGGTGGTCAATGAGCTGGTTGATGGCCTGGTACCACGTCAGCCCCGACTGCGGGTCGCGGATGTTGTTGAGGTGCATGATGTCGCGCGCGGCGAGCAGCTTGCGCCCCAGGCGGCCGACGTAGGACGCCTCGAACGAGAACCCCCTGCCCAGCTCGCGCCCGTAGGAGGCGTTCATGCTGTAGTTGTACGGGGTCGTCAGCGTGTCGTCGAGCGACTGCTCGATGCGCTGCGACTCGTCGGAGGGGAGCGTCAGCGGGAAGGTGAGCCGCGGCGTGATGGTGCCCGGCGCGACGGGGAACGAGCGGACGTCGGGGCTGAAGCCGCCGAAGAGCGGCGCCGGGCGGCCGCCGACGTCGAACGTGTTCGGGCCGATGGTCTGCTGCGAGGTGAAGCCGAGCGCCGAGTTGAGGTCGAAGTTGGCGGCGAGCTGGCTGCCGATGCGGTCGTAGGTCACGCGGAAGCCGCCGCGCACCACCGAGCGCCCGCCCCGGCCTATCAGCCGGCCGAAGAAGTTGTCGCCGAAGTCGGGCGACCACGCCGCCGCCACCGCAGGGGCGAAGTTGTTCCAGTCCTGCTCGTAGTAGCCGGGGCGGCCGTTGCCCCTGCCGGCGAGGTCGACCGTGATGGGCTCGTTGAGCGGCGCGCCGGCGGCGGCGCTCTCCTGCCGGCGCCGGAAGTAGTCGCCGAGGCTCTGGACGGGCCTGACCTGCACGCCGTCGCGCTCGTAGACGGGCGTCGAGGTGGACCAGCGCAGCCCGTAGGTCAGCGTCAGGTTCGGGCGCGCGCGCCACGAGTCCTGGAAGTAGAGTTCGTACTCCTCGGTGGCGAAGCTGCGCGCGGTCGGCGTGCCGGGCGCGGCCAGCTCGCCCGACGGGGCGTAGGTCAGGTTGGCGCTGTACTGCGAGAAGCGGCCGATGGCGGCCGCCAGCGCGTCGCGCAGGTTCGTCCGCCCCGTGACGCTCGGGAAGAGCGAGTCGGTCGTCGCCGGGTCGCGCGTCAGCACCGCGCCCGACTGGTCGTACCAGGAGGGGTTGACGATGGCCTCGTCGAAGGCGCGGGCGAAGGAGGTGCGGTTGTTGCGCACCAGCCGGACGTTGCCGCCGAACTGGTAGTTGTGCGCCCCCTTGAGCCACGACACGTCCTCGACGAAGTTGTGGACGGGTGTGGTGCGGAACAGCGTGTCGCGGAAGCCGGTCGGGCGGTAGACGAAGCGGAAGGTGGTGAAGCTGCCGTTGCCGCCCGGCAGCGACGCGTCGCCGAAGTCGCTGAAGGCCGTGCGCGTCAGCCCGTAGGTCAGGCGGTTGACGAGGTTGTTCCGGACCGTCCAGGTGTGGCCGGCGGCGACGCCGAACGGGTGGTTCCAGATGCGCAGCGGCTCGGTGTCGGGGAAGCACTGGACGGCGTCCGAGCAGTCGGTCTCGGAGTAGTTGCTCTTCGTCACGTTGTCCTGCTGGTAGTTGCCGCGCACGAAGAGCGTCTGGCGGTCGGTGAGGTTGAAGTCGAGCCGCATGATGTAGGTGTTCAGCTCGGAGGGCGTCCGGGCGTTGAAGCGGAAGCCGCCGGTGTTGAGGCCGTCGCCGACGCTGGCGTCGTTGGCCGGGTAGCGGCGCGCGGCGTCGGCCAGCACGGCGAGCGCGGCCGGGTTGAAGCCCACGCCCTGCCCGCCGTTGGCCGCGGCGTAGGCGGCCTGCACCTCGGCGGAGGTCAGGCAGTTGACGCCCTCCGGCGTGCCCGCCGGGCAGCCCGGGTCGCTCGACCCGTTGGCCGTCCTGTAGCGCACGACGCCCTGCCCGAGCGTGGCGAGCGGCACCTCGCGCACGACCGGCGTCTCGCTGGCCTCGCGGAAGCCCTCGTAGGTGAAGAAGAAGAAGGCGCGGTCTTTCTTGATGGGGCCGCCGAGCGAGCCGCCGAAGACGTTGCGCAGCAGTTGCGGGCGCGGGGCGCGCGGGTCGCCGACCTTCGCCTGCCCGAGCTGGACGGGGATGTCGTCGGCCGTGTAGCGGCCGAGCGCGTTGTTGAAGAAGTCGTTGGCCGTCGTCACCGTGTTGCGGTGGAACTCGTAGAGCGAGCCGTGGAACTCGTTCGTCCCCGACTTGGTGACGAGCGAGACCTGCGCGCCGGAGGAGCGCCCCTGCTCGGCGTTGGGGTTGGTCGTGATGACGCGGAACTCCTGGAGGCTGTCGGGCGTCGAGCGCAGCACGGAGGCGAACGCCTCGTCGGTCACGACGTCGAGCCCCTGCTGCTGCTCGTTGTTGTCCACGCCGTCGAGCGTGACGTTGGCCTGGTCGGCGCGGCCGCCGTTGACGTAGCCGCCCTGCGTGACGCCGGGCTGGAGCGAGAGCAGGCCGACGACGTTGCGCGCGTTGAGCGGCAGCTCCGAGATGCGGCGGCCCTCGAAGGCCGTGCCGATGGTGGCGTCGCTCGTGTTGAGCGCGGCCTCGGTCGAGCCGGTCACGGTCACCGTCTCTGTCTCCAGCCCGGCCTCCAGCTGCACGTCCACGTCCACGGGCGTGTCCACGAGCGCGCGCACCGCGGCGACCGTCACCTTCTTGAAGCCGCGCGCCTCGACGTCCACGCGGTAGGCGCCGGGCGGGACGGCGGCGAACGTGTAGCCGCCCTCGTCGTTGGTCGTCTGCGTGCGCGTGAAGTTCCTCTCGGCGTCGGTGAGCGTGACGGCCGCGCCCATGACGACGTTGCCCTGCTGGTCTTTGACCGTGCCGCGCACGGTCGAGCGGCCGGTCTGCGCGCCGGCGCTGTCGAAGACGGAGAGGAGGAGCAGCGCGCAGAGAAGCGCGGCCGTGCTCCTTCGCAAAGGTTTGAGTCTCGTCATCGTTTCTCCTCCGCTGTGTGGTGGCGCGCGCCGCGCCGGGGTGAGCGGCTGGCGCGCGTGCTCGCGAAAAACGGGGCGTGAATTAAGGATGCCTTCGCCCCCGCCGGCCCCCTTCCGAAGACCCCGGGGCCCGAACGCGGGCGACCTCGCCGACCCTCTGCCCGACCCTGAATGAAAGCGAAAAGCGGTGACGAATAAAGCCGGCCGGGCCCGGGCCCGGCGCGGGACGGTGACGGCGTGGCTCGGGGTCTGGCGACCGCCGGGCCGAGCGCGCGCGGCTGAGGAGTTGGGGCGGTAAGAGGCTTACGAAAAAAAACTTGCCGCCGGGGCCTGTGCGCCGTCGGCCGAGAGTATATCCGAAAAAAATAGCTCGTCTCTTAGTTTTTTTTGGCCGCGCGGCCGTTCTTTCGGGCCGCGCGAAAAAGTCGAGGCCGCCCGCCGCCATTTACGCGTTAGCGTGTCGGGCCGACGCCGCGCCCCGACGCCGCGGCGTCCCCTTCGACCTCGCCGACCTACGGCCCCGAAGGCCGGGCCGAAGCCCGCGGCGCGGGCGGGGGGAGTCCGGCCGCCGCGGCCTCGAAAGACCGGAAGACCCTGCGGCGGGGAGTTCGACTGTCGAACTCCCCGCCGTAGGGTCTTCCGGCCTGCCGCCTTCCGGGGCGGGGCTATTCGATGTGGTCGAGGAGGTGGCCGAGCTTCTCCTTCTTGGTGCG
>DASVUF010000108.1:0-8790 GCA_036387195.1 Pyrinomonadaceae bacterium
CCGCCCGCGCGGGCGGCCGGCGGCGGACGCGTGGGCGCGGCTAAGACCAAAGGTGTCTTAGCCGCGCCCGCGCGTTTGCGCGTCCGCGCGTTCGTCAGTCAGTCGGTCAGTTGCCCAACTCCGCCACGGCGACGCCGAGGGCGAGCACCTTCTTGATGCCCTTGTAGAGCGGCTCGATTTCGCAGCTCTCGGTGAGGGCGTGCGCATCGGAGCAGGGGCCTGCGCCGGTCGAGATGGCGGATATGCCTGCGAGCAGCGCGACGTTGCCGTTGTTCGAGCCCGTGGTGGTGATGGAGGGGTGGAAGCCCATCGCGTGGTGGACGGCCTCGGCCGTCCTGACCAGCGGCGACTCGCGGTGGCCGGGAATCTGCGCGGCGGGCGTGGAGGACATAAGCTCTGTGCGGACGGTCATCCGCTCGCGCTCGGCCTCCTCTTTGACGATGGCGGCGATCTTCTTCTCCAGGTCGGCGATGACTTCGTTGTTCGTCGAGCGCAGGTCTACGGTGAACCAGGCGTCGGCGGCCTTGGCGTTGACGACCTCGGCGCCGCCCATCATGCCGACGTTGAGGTTGGCGGGGACGCCCTGCGGGAGCTGTAGCTGGTAGATGCGCTCGATGGCGCGCGCCGCCGGGAGCGTGGCCGAGTAAGGCGGCGTCGCTGAGCGCGTGTGGCCGCCGGGGCCGACGAAGTGGTGCTTGTACCAGTTGATGCCGATGCCGCCGTAGGTGAAGCCCTCGTAGCCGCCGTCGAGCGCGATGTAGTGGTCTATCCGCCCCTTGTTCTCCCTGACGAACTCCTCGACGCCGCGGAAGCTCGTCTCCTCCTCGACGGTGAAGAGGAAGACGAGGTCGCCCTTCGTCCTGACGCCGGCGGCGTCGAGCGCGCGGACGGCGGCCAGCAACGCCTCGACGTTGCGCGTGTCGTCGCCGACGCCGGGCGCGTGGACGCGGCCGTCCTTCACCACGGCCTTAATCTTCAGGCCCTCCTGAAAGACAGTGTCCATGTGCGCGTCTATCACGACCGTGGGGCCGCCGCCCGCCCCGCGCCGCGTGGCGACGATGTTGCCGGCCGCGTCGCGCCGCACCTCCAGAGACTTGTAGCCGCGCAGCAGCCGCTCGATGAAGGCGGCGCGCTCGGCCTCCTTGCCCGAGGGCGCGTTAATCTCGGTGATGGCTATCCACTCTCTGAGGATGGCTTCGCGCTCGCGCTCGACGTGCTCGAAGGCGGCGCGCACCTCGGGGCGCGCGAGCAGCGCGCGCGCCCGCCCGTCGTAGGGCTCGCCGGCCCCCGCGCCGGCGCCGCTCTGCGTGCCTGCGGGCCGGCGCGCGGGCGCCGCGCCGGGGCGCGGCTGCTGCGCGCGGGCGGCGTCCGTGCAGAGCGCGAGCGACAGCGCGAGGGCGAGGAGGGGCGCGTCGAAGTGCCTGATGATTCTCATAAGCGCGAAGCGTGTCCAGAGTCCCGCGCGCGCCTAGCCGCGGCGGAGCTGCTTGATTTTGGGGCCGAGCATGTGGAAGGGGATGTGCTCGGCCTGGCGGCCCGAGCGGCGCAGCAGCTCGACCATGCGGAGCGCGCCGTCGGCGTTGCGCGTGTGGACGACGATGGTGGCGGCGGCGAGCCGCGTGGGGCTCTCGGCCAGCCAGCGCGCGACGGCGTAGCCGCTGCGCTCGTCGTCGAACCCCTCGGCGTAGTAGTGCTCGGGCAGCAGGTCGTGGTCGAGGAAGATCAGGTCGTAGTGGTTCGACGACAGCAGCTCGACGGCGCGCGCCGGCTCCACGGCCATGTCGAGCAGGTCGCCCCTGAACTGCCTGGCGAACCACTCGTGGCGCAGAGTGTCGTCGTCGAGCAGGAAGACGCGCACGGGGGCGCGGCCGCGCGCCTCGCCCAGCCCGAATTTGCTCAAAAGCCCTTGCAGTATACTCATTATCTTCCGTGAAAATATACCACACGCCCGGCGCGCGCCGTCCCCGTCGCGCGGCGCGGAAGCGAATTTAAAGCCGGCCCCGCGCCCGCGGACTTGAACGCGCGCCCGAGACGTGGCATGTTGCTTAAGTCCTCGCTAGACGTCAGCTTCCAATGTCTAAATGTCCCTACTGCGCGAGGCCCCTGCGGATGGGCGGCCTGAAGTGTCACGCGTGCCGCCGCTTCGTGCTGCGGCGGTGGCACGTCGCCATTCTCATCATCATCGCCGTCGCGGCCGTCGTCGGGCTGGTCGAACTCATCGGCTTCCTGACGCCGCCGCCCCTGAAGTCCACCCACTGACGCGCGCCGCGCGCACACCCGGAGACAGACGAATAAGATGAAGACGAGCATCTTGAGGCTGGCGTTCGCCCTGCTGCTGCTGCCGCCGCCCGCCGGGGCGACCGCGGGCGCGCGGCAGAAGAGTCCGGCCGCCGGCGCGCCGGCCGGGCGCGTGGTGGTCTTCGCCGTCGAGAAGTACGAGTCGCGCGTGATGATTGAGCCGGCCTTCATCTACAGCGGCGGCGCCTTCGTCAAGCCGCCGACCGACGACGCGGGCGCGGCCCCCTTCGCGCGCAGCTACTTCCGCGCGGGGCGCGCCTACCGCCTGCTCTCGGGCGGCGGCGACGCGGGCGCGGTGACCGTGCGCAAGCACCTCGAGCCAGGCTGCGTCGGGCTCGTCGCCGAGGCGACGGCCGAGACGCAGGCGCGGCTCGGCGGCCGCGTGCAGGCGCTCGCCACCGACTCCGACACGCTCGGGCGCGGGGCCGCAGGCTCACGCCGCGCGCCGACCGAGGCCGAGCGCGCGGCCGCCGTCGGGCTCGCGCGCGCGGCCTACGCGAAGAACGGCGCGCCGGCCGCGCTGGTCGCGCTGATGCAGGTCGTCAACCTCACGGCCACCGACCTCGACCGCGACGGCCGGGCGGAGCTGGTCGGCAGCTTCCTCGTCGAGAAGAAGGAGGGCGAGTCGGCCGCGGACGCCTACACGCTTTTCCTCATCATGGAGCCGGCCGGCGGCGCCTTCAGGACCGCCTGGGAGTGGTTCCACCACGGCTTCGAGGGCGAGTTCGCCGACCGCCACTTCGTAGACCAGGTTGACCTCGACGGCGACGGCGTCGGCGAGGTGGTCGCCGAAGGGACTTACTACGAGAGCAACGACTACGTCGTCTACAAGAGGACGCAGGGGCGCTGGCGGCCCGTCTATCAGGGCGGCGGCGGGGGCTGCTGAGGCGCGCGGCGGGCCTGCCTCGCGCGCCCCCGGAGGCGCGAACGCTTTTCCACATTGTGGAAATTCTCGGCCGCGAAAGACCGTCTTGCAATCTCGAACCCGGGTGCTATAATCCGCTCGCCCTCGGCCGCGAGGAGCAAAATTTTTTTGCCCGGAGGAGCGCGCGCCCTGTGTAGGAGCGCGCGCGCGGCAGAAAAAGTAGAGAGAGAATTCCGGCTCCGCGAATGCCTTCGGACAACCGCAAAAAGGTGCACCCCCTGTTCCCCGTCCCCGAGAGGGAGGCGGAGGAGGAGGACTCTCAACCGCGGGAGGGGGGGCAGCCGGCGCGGAAGAAGAGGGCCGAGTCGCCCGCGGCCTGCCAGCGCTGCTACGGCACGGGCCTCGAAGTCGTCGCCGGCCGCGGCGCGCGCCGCTGCGAGTGCCGGACGCAGGACACACGCTCGAAGCTGCTCGAACAGGCGCGCATCCCGCGCCGCTACCGCGAACCCGCCCCGCCGCGCCGCGAAGCCTGCACGCTCCAGAACTTCTACCCCGCGCCCAACAACGGCTCGCAGTTGAAGGCGTTCAACTACGCCTTCCGGCTGGTGCGCGAGTACCCGGCGGTCGAGCGCGGCCTGCTGCTGATGGGCCCCGTCGGGGTCGGCAAGACGCACCTCGCGGTCGCCATCCTGCAAGGGCTGATGGACAAGGGCGTGCCCTGCCTCTTCTACGAGTTCGGCTCGCTGCTGAAGGAGATACAGGACTCCTACAACAAGGTGTCGAACACGTCCGAGATGAGCGTGCTCGCGCCGGTCTACCAGGCCGAGGTGCTAGTCTTAGACGAGCTGGGGGCGTCGAAGCCGACCGACTGGGTGCGCGACACGATGATGAACGTCATCGGCAAGCGCTACAACGACAAGAAGCTCACCATCTTCACGACCAACTACATGGACGCGCGCCGCAACCCGGCCGAAGAGACGCTCGAAGACCGCGTCGGCGTCCGCCTCCGCTCGCGCCTCTACGAGATGTGCCGCACCGTCGAGATTGACGGCGACGACTACCGCAAGCAGCTCGACGGCGTGAAGGTCTAGCGCCGCGGCGCGCGCGCTCCCCGAACCCCTTCTTCGGCCTGCCCGTCAGGTGACAGCCATGACATTCACTAAACATCGGCGCGCGGCCGTGGTCGCGGCCGGCGTGTTGCTGCGCGCGCTCCTGCTGTGCTCGCTCGCGGCCGCCGCGTCGGCGCAGGAGGGCGGGGGCGTGGGCGTCGGGCCGGGTTGGCCTGCGATTCCCGACGAACTCGTCAACCGCATCGCCGCGGCGGGCCAGGAGGAGCGGCGGAGGCTTCTCGAAGAGAACAGGGACGTCCTCGACGACCGCATGGCGGACGCGCTCGTGGCGCACGCGGGCGCGCTCATGAAGCAGGGCCGGCACGAGGAGACGCTCCCGCTCTACGACGTGGCGCGCGACATCTCGGCCCGCGTCGGGTACAAGCAGGGCGAGATTCGCTCGACGCGGGGGCTGGCCGAATACCATTACCAGCGCGGCGACTACGAGCGGGCGGTCGAATACGCGGGGCGCGTGAAGAAGCTCTCCGAGGCGGCGGGCGACGAGTGGGGGCTGGCGTCCGCCTTCGAAACCTACGGCCTGGTCGCGCACGCCAGGGGCGACTACCGCGAGGCGATGAGGAACTACGAGGAGGCGCTGAAGCCCTTCAAGGACTCTCCGGGGACGGCGCCCGCCGCCTACCTGCTGAACGCCATGGGCGACGTCCGCAGGCTGACCGGCGAGTACGACAAGGCGCTGGAGCTGTTCCGGCGTAGCCTGAAGATTCTGGAGGCGGCCGGCGACAGGAACAAGGTGGCCGGCGTCCTCAACAACATGGGCATCGCGTACAGGGGGAAGGGGCGCATCGAGGAGGCGCTCGACGCCTACCGGAAGAGCCTCGCGCTCTCGACCGAGCTGGGCAACAGGCGCGAGATGGGCGGCACGCTCAACAACATCGGCGTCATCCTCGCCACGTCGGGCAGGCGCGCCGAGGCGCTGGAGAACTTTCAGCGGAGCCTCGCGCTGCTGGAGGAGGTCGGGTTCAGGCCGGGCGTCGCCGACGTGCTCCAGTGTCTCGGCGTCCTGCACCAGGAGCAGGGCAGGAAGGCGCAGGCGGCTGAGTTCTACCGCAGGAGTCTGAAGCTCAACGAGGAGATGGGTAACCAGCGCAAGGCGCGTCAACTCCGGACTTACATAGACTCGCTCAAGCTGTGAACGCGAAGGGCGGCTCGCCCTTCAACCGGAAGCCCCTCGCGGGCTCGGCGTGCGGCGAGGCTTCGGCGGAGAGAGTCGTCATCTTCGACGACTCCGGCTCATGTAAGTCGAGCCACGCCGAATGGCTCGCCGCCGGCGAGGCGTGGCTCCGCGCCGCGCGGCCCGGATAGGAGGCGGCGACCGCCGCAAGCAGTTCGACGCCGTTAAGTCCCGGCCACATACATTAACGGGCATCCATCAGCCCCGCTTTATTAACGGGCATCCATCAGCCCTGCTTTGTCATCCTTGGAACACCGACGGAGTCAGGCGGCGAAGTGGCCGCAATCCACACGAACGTTTAGCACGCCTGATGCTCGTCCCCATTTAGCGGCATCTGCGGTGACACGCGTCACGGCGCGGCCGCGGGGCCAGAAGGCGTCAAACCCCCGCGCAGGGGTTGACGCCTGTCTTTCAGGCGTGAGAGGAGTTGGCTATGAAGACTTTGAGACTGGCGCTTTTAGTGGCGCTGCTGGCGGGCGGCGCCGTCGCGCAGGGCACGTCGAGCGTGCCGGCCGCGCCCGACGTGGAGGTGGTTGATGTCAGTTGGCGCAAGGTGCAGCCTGCCCCCAGGTTTGAAGAATCCGTGACTTCGAACAACTCGGTTATCGGGGAGGCCGCCGCGAGGAGGGCCGTCAACCAGGCGAGGCTGAACGGAGCCCGGGACGCCACCGTCACCGGCGCCGACCCGTCGCCGCCGCTGCTGGACGTGCCCCGCACCGACCCGAACGCGACGCGGCTCGTGCGCCCGGGACCCGAATACGTCTACGTGTTCACGGTCAGGAACACGGGCTCCCGGGTCATCCGACATCTGGCGTGGGAGCATACGATTACCGACCCCGCCACGGGGAAGACGGTCGCCCGGCGCGAGTACAAGGGCGACGTGAAAATCCTGCCGGGCAAGACGGCGACGCTGTCCACGGGCGCCCCGTCGTCCCCGGCCGGCGCGGCCGGCGCAAAGCAGGCGGGGCAGCGCTCGCAGGGTAAGGCGACGGGGCAGATGGTTATACAGAAGATAAAGTACGAGGACGGCTCGGTGTGGGAGCGCGACTCTAAGTAGCCCCGCGGGCGCGGCGTGCTGAGAGGCTTCGGCGGAGGGAATCAGGGTTTCGGGATGGCGAGACTGAGAGTATGCGTCGCCGGCGCCACCGGCTGGGTCGGGAGGCCGCTTTGCCTGGCAATCGCGGCGGCGGATGACCTGAGCCTCGTCGGCGTCGTCTCGCGCACGCACGAGGGGCGCAGGCTGAAGGACGCCCTGGGGGAGTCCGACCTCGAACTGGCGGTCAGCGGGTCGGTGGCGCAGGCGCTCGACGCGGGCGCGGACGTGCTGGTGGACTACACGAAGGCGGACGTGGTGAAGGCCAACGTGTTGACGGCCGTCGGCAGGGGCGTCCACGTCGTCGTCGGCTCGTCGGGGCTGACGGACGAGGACTTCGCCGAGGTCGGGCGGGCCGCCTCCGACCGCGGCGTCGGCGTGATAGCCGCCGGCAACTTCGCCATCACCGCCGTCCTGCTCCAGCGCTTCGCCTGCGAGGCGGCCAGGTATCTCTCGCAGTGGGAAATCATAGACTACGCCTCGGACGCCAAGCCGGACGCGCCGAGCGGGACGGCGCGCGAGCTGGCCTACAGGCTGTCGGAGGTCAGGCGACCGGAGGTTACGCGCCCCGTCGAAGAGACGGTCGGCGAGAAGGCGAGCCGCGGGCTGACGCTGAACGGGACGCAGGTTCACTCGCTCCGCCTGCCCGGCCACGTCCTCGGCGTCGAGGCCGTCTTCGGCGCGAGTGACGAACGCCTGTCCATCCGCCACGACGCGGGCGGCGGGGCCGGGCCGTACATCCGGGGTACGCTGCTGGCGATTCGCAAGGTCGGGGGCTACGTCGGGCTCGTCAGGGGGCTCGACAGGATTATGGACTGACGCGCCGGCGCCGCGCGTCGCCCGTTCGACGTTCAAAGCTGAAGTCGCGCCCCGGGCGGGCGCAGGCGAGGAGGCTTCGTGTTGAGTCAACGCCTGAGCGTGATGTTCTGTCTCCTCGTCCTGCTTCCGTCCTCGTCGGGAGCGGCGGCCCGGCAGGCCGAGCAGGGAAGGCCGCGGACAGCGCCCGCGCGACGGCCCGGCGCGCGCGAGGTGGCGGCGATGCCGGTGGTCTACAGCGTCCCCGGCATGGACAGGGTCGCCGTCCGGCGTGACCTGAAGTACACGCGCGCCGCGGAGCCTCAACTGTTGATGGACGTCTACACGCCGCGCAGCCGCGGGCGGGGAGAGGGCCGCCCGGCCGTCGTCTTCATACACGGCGGCGTGCCGCCGGGGAGCCGCGCGAAGGAGATGGCCGTCTTCAAGTCCTGGGGGCGTCTGGCGGCGGCCTCGGGCATGGTCGGCGTGACCTTCACGCACCGGCTCGGCCCGACGGCGCCGCGGCTCTCGGACGCGGCCGCCGACGTGGCCGCCGCCGTCGGGCACGTGCGCGCGAACGCCGCCGCGCTCGGGGTGGATAAAGACCGCCTCTGCCTGGTCGCCTTCTCGGCGGGCGGCCCCCTCCTGAGCGCGGCGATGCGCGAGCGCCCGGCCTACGTGCGCTGCCTCGTGGCCTTCTACGCCTACCTCGACGTACGGCATTCCGAGTCGCACAGGGCGCACGAGACGGCCGAGGCGCTTGAGCGCTTCTCGCCCGTCGCCCAACTCGCGGACAATTCGGCGGGGCTCGCGCCGTTGTACGTGGCGCGCGCGGGGCTCGACGAGGTTCCGGGGATGAACGACTCCATTGACCGCTTCACGCGCGAGGCGCTGGCCGCGAACGCCGCGGTCACCGTCGTCAACCACCCCCGAGGGGTTCACGCCTTCGACATCTTCACCGACGACGACAGGTCGTGGGAGATCATCAGGGGCGCGCTCGCCTTCATGCAGACGCACCTGGGCGTCGCCGCGTCGAGGTAGGCGGCGCGGCCGCGTGGCGCCAGGGTGTTAAGCCGCCGCAACCTCCCGACCCTCTTCTCTCGACGCTCCCAAAGCACGCCGACGGACGACGGTTTTTCAAACGTTTCGGCGGTCGTGTGGGCGCTCGCCCGGCGGGTTCGTGGCGGGTTGGCGGGGGTGTATAATGCCCCGAATTTACGCGTAACGGAAGGAACTTTTCGCCGCAGGCGAAGCCCGCAGTCAGATGCCAAGACGCACAGACATCAATAAGATTCTCATCATCGGCTCGGGGCCCATCGTGATCGGGCAGGGGTGCGAGTTCGACTACTCGGGGACGCAGGCCTGCAAGGCCCTGCGCGCCGAGGGCTTCCGCGTCGTCCTCGTCAACTCCAACCCCGCCACCATCATGACCGACCCC
>DASVUF010000109.1:0-4781 GCA_036387195.1 Pyrinomonadaceae bacterium
GCGGCCCTAAATCCGATCCCGAAAGGAGAGACTATGGAAGCCGCAAAAACAGTCCCTAAGAAGCGGCGCCGCGGCCAGGTCATAGACCTCGGCGGGGGCAGCTTCAAAATCCGCGTCCCACTCGGGCGCGACGGCGCGGGCCGCCGCAAGTACCACACTGAGACGCTACACGGCACTACTCAGACGAAGGCCGGGAAGCGATGCACGGCGCTACTCGCGCTGGTGGATTCCGGCTCCTATTTCGAGCCCTCACGCATGACTGTCGCCGACTTCTTCATCAACGAGTGGCTACCACATAAGCGCAGGGAGGGCGTGCGCGAGGCCACGTCTTTCGTCACTTACGAGTCGTCGGTCAAGTGCCACGTCATACCGGCGCTCGGCGCGCTCCCGCTCTCGCGCGTCACGCCGCGCCACGTCCAGCAGCTCTACAACCAAATGCAGGACGCGGGGCTGCGGGACGCAACTATGCGGCTCGTGCGCGCCGTGCTGCGCATGGCCTTCCGGCAGGCCGTCGCGTGGCGCTACCTGCGCGCGGACCCGTCCGCGGAGATAAAGCCGCCGGCGGCGACTAAGCCGCCGCGCGAGGGGCACGCCTTCACGCGCGAGGAGGCGGCGGCCTTCATCCGCGCGGCGTCCCGAGACCCCGATGACCTCTCGTGCCTCTTCCACCTGTTTACGGGTGTGAGGCCCGAGGAGCTGGCGGGGCTCGGCTGGCAGCACGTCTCTCTCGACGAGGCCGCCGGCTGCGGCGTGGCCCGGATCGAGCGGGTGGTGCTGAAAGTCAGGGGAGGCGGTTTCGAGTTCGCGGCCCCGAAGACGGCGAACGGCAGACGTTTGGTCTACTTCCCGGCGCACATCTACCGCGCTCTCTGCTCGCACCGCGAGAGGCAGGCGGCGCGCGCCGCCGGGTTGGGCGGCCTGTGGCGCGACCTCGGGCTCGTCTTCACTTCGCCTGACGGCGGCCCGCTCGACGTGCGGTACGCCTACGCGGATCGGCTGCGGGAGCTGGCCGCGGGCGTCGGGATCGGGGTGAGGGTCACGCCGTACACGCTGCGCTACAGCTTCGCCACGCTGGCGCTACTGGCGGGCGAGCTGGACGTGGCCGTGAGCAGGCAGATGGGGCACGCGCGCCCCGACTTCACGAAGCAGGTCTACGTGAGGGTGCTCCCGGAGATGCAGCAGAGTCTTTCGGGGAGCTTCGAGAGGCTGCTCGCGGAGACCGTTGGCAACCAGCTCGCACACCTGGACGCCCCCGGCGTCATGTAAGTGTTTGATAACACGCCTTCCTCCTCACGCCCCTGAGACATTGCGGAGTTGTATCGAAGCGCACGCGCGCCGCCGGGTCTGTTTGCTTTGGGCGGAAACTGTGAGAACATCGCGCGGCCGCCTGCGGGGCGTGCGCGCGGCGGCGTTTTCGGGCGGGGTTCTGACTGATGGGCGAAGCGGAAATATCTTTGGAAGCGGAGCGGGTGACGCGGGCGGCGCGCCCCTGGATCGTGCGACTGGCGCGGTTCGGGTACGCGGCGAAGGGCGTCGTCTACGTCCTCGTCGGCTCGGTCGCGGCGCTCGGGGCGTTCAGGTTGAGGGGCGAGGGCCCGACCGACTCGCGCGGCGCGCTGACGCAGCTCGTCCGCCAGCCCTTCGGGCGCGCGATGCTGGCGGTCGTCGCCGTCGGGCTCGCCGGCTACGCGCTCTGGCGGCTGACGCAGGCGCTCAAGGACACGGAGGACAAGGGCTCGGACTGGAAGGGGCTCGCCGTGCGCGCGGGCTACGCGTGCATCGGGCTGGTCTACGCGGGGCTCGGCTACTCGGCCGTCAAGCTGGTCTTCGGCGGCGACGCGGGCAAGGGCAGCGACCAGCAGTCGAGGGAGTGGACGGCCACCTTCTTCGCGCTCCCGTTCGGGCGGCTGCTGGTGGGGCTGGCCGGGCTCGCGGTCATCGGCTTCGGCGCGTGGCAGTGCTACAAGGCGTTCACCGCGCGGTTCCGGAAGAAGTGGAAGCAGCGCGAGATGAGCGAGCGCTCGCGCCTGCTGGCGACGCGCGCCGGGCAGATCGGCCTGACGTCGCGCGGCGTCGTCTTCGGCATCATCGGCGCCTTCCTCATCCAGGCGGCGCTGCACGCGCGCCCCGACGAGGCGCGCGGCATCAGCGGCGCCCTGCGCGCGCTCGAAGAGCAGTCGCACGGGCCTTACGTCCTCGGCGCGGTCGCGCTCGGCCTCGCCGTCTACGGCCTCTACATGTTCGTCGAGGCGCGCTACCGCCGGATGGTCATTGACTGATGCCCGCCCCCGACCGCTTCATCGGCGACCGCAAGCGCGCGTGGCAGCGCCTCGAAGACCTTCTGAACCTGCTCGACCGCTCGTCCCTGCGGCGGCTCCACCGCGAGGAGGTGCGCGAGCTGGGGCGCATCTACCGGCGGACGGCCTCGGACCTCGCCATCGCGCGCGCCGAGAGCCGCGACCCGCGCCTTGTCAACTACCTCAACAGCCTCGTCATCCGCGCGCACGGCCGCATCTACCGCGCCGACGCCTCCGAAGGCCGCCACCGCCTCCGCGACTTCTTCGCGCGCGACTTCCCGCGCGCCTTCCGCCGCTCGTGGCGCTACACGGCGCTGGCCTTCGCCGCCTACGCGCTCTTCGCCGCGCTGGCCTTCCTGGCCACGACGCGCGACCCGGAGTTCTCCGAGCTGGCGGGCGTGCCGCCGCGCGCGCGCGAGGTCATCCTCGAACGCAAGCCGCGCTGGTGGGAGGGCGCCAACGACGCCAACCAGCTCGCCGCCAGCTACATCGCCACCAACAACATCCGCGTCACCTTCAACGCCTTCGCGCTGGGCGCGACCTTCGGCGTCGGCACGCTCTACTACATGGCCTTCAACGGGCTGGCGCACGCGTCGGTGCTGGCGCTCACCTACCGCGCCGGCTACGGCCACGAGCTGTTGACGTTCATGGCCGCGCACGGCGTCGTCGAGCTGACGTGCATCTTCATCGCCGGCGGCGCGGGGATGCTCTTCGGCACGGCGCTGCTGTTCCCCGGCGACCGCCCGCGCTTCGACAACCTGCGGCTGCGCGGCCGCGAGTCCGCCCAGCTCATCGCCGGCTGCGTCCCCCTGCTCGCGCTCGCCGCCGCCGTCGAAGGCTTCATCTCCCCCGCCCCCATCGCCCCCGCCGTCAAGTTCTCCGTCGCCGCCCTGACGGGCCTCGCCCTCTACTCCTACCTCCTCTTCGCCGGCCGCGGCGACGGGTCCGGGAAGGGTTGAGCGGTTCGCGGTCTATCCTCGCCGGCGCCGCGGCGGGTTTCGGCGCGGCGCGCGAGGGACGCCGCGTCATCACAAGGCGCGCCCGCGGTCTTCACGCCCGAGGACTACCTCGCCCCCGAACGTCTCGCCCGAGATTAGTCAGGAGTTTCCGGACGGCGCGCGCCGCTCACAGCAGGCCGCGCTCTTTCACGCGGATGTAGGTTTCCAAAAGGGAGGGGACGAGCGCGCCGGCGGTGACGTCGAGGGCGAGGCCGCCCTGCGCCTCGACGAGGCGGAGCGCCGCCTCGCGCTGGAGCATGATCTCCTCGGCGACCGACTGCGCGAACAGGTCGGGGAGGCTGGCGGGCGCGTCGCGGACGGAGGCGCGCAGGTCGCGGTCGGCGATGGTCGTGACGAGCGGGAGGTGTCGCGGGCGCAGGAGGCGCAGGCTCGTCAGCAGCTCGCGCGAGCCCTCCTCGTCCACGAGGTCCGTCAGCAGGACGACGAGCGCGCGGCGCTTGCAGTTGGCGGCGACGAACTCGAAGGCGCGCGTGTAGGAGGGCTCAATCAGCTCGGGCTCGACGGCGTGGAGCGCTTCGAGCACGCGTTCGAGCTGTTCGCGCCCCTTGGCCGGCGGGACGTACGCCTTGACGCGGCGGCCGAAGACGAGGAGCCCCGCGTGGTCGCCCGCGCGCCGCGCCGCGCTCATTAGCGCGAGGGCGGCGTGGATGGCCGTGTCGAACTTCGTCTCGCGCTCGATGCGCGCCGTCATCAAGCGCCCGGCGTCGAGCGCGACGAGCACCGTCTGGTCGCGCTCTATCTGGTACTGCCGCGTCGTCAGGCGCCCGCGCCGCGCCGTCGCGCTCCAGGAGACGTGGCGCAGCTCGTCGCCCGGCACGTACTCGCGCAGGCTCTCGAAGTCGCGCCCCTCGCCGCGCCACGCCGCGCGCCGCTGCGAGGCCACGAGCGAGCGTGCGCCGAGCGCCTTCAACTCCGCCTCGGCCGCGCGCCGCACGTTCGGGTAGACCTTGACCGCGGCCGGCTCGCCCGCGCGCTCCTCGCGCCACGCGAGCCCGAGCCGCGTGCGCGCGCGCACGGCCACGCGCCCGAACTCGAAGCGCCCGCGCCGCGTCGGCTTCAGCGCGTAGACGAAGAGCTTCGACTCCAGCGGCCCGACCGCCAGCGCCGCCTCGCGCGGCGAGGCGAGCGTCATCTCGGGCGGGTGCTCGTCCTTGAGCCTCAGGCGGTACGCGCGCCGCGTGTGGTTCTCGACGCGCACGCGCACCTCGGTCTCCGCGCCGATGTGAAAGCGCCCGCCGAACTCGCGCGTGATTTCGAGCCCCGCCGGCAGGCGGCTCAGGCGCGCGTCCAGCGCGGCGGCCGCGAGCACGCACGCGTCGAAGGCGAGCGCCAGCCAGCGCAACCCCGGCCGCCCCCAGGACATGGACAGCGGCGCGAAGCCCAGCGCCAGCAGCGCGTAGGCGAGCCTTGTGAAGACGAAACGCATCTTGAATTGACTCGCGCCCGCCCGGGGGCGGTCGTCGCC
>DASVUF010000110.1:0-12469 GCA_036387195.1 Pyrinomonadaceae bacterium
CGCCGGACGCGCCCGCGTCGAACTCGAACCGCTCGTCGGCTTCTTCGTCAACATGCTCCCCGTCCGCGCCGGCTTCGACTCGGACCCCAGCTTCCGCCAACTGGTCGCCCGCGTCAGGGAGGCGTCGCTGGCCGCCTACGCCCACCAGGAGCTGCCCTTCGACAAGCTGGTCGAGGAGTTGCAGCCGCGCCGCGCCCCCGGCCGTAACCCCATCTTCCAGGTCGTCTTCCTCCTTCAGGACATGCAGCCGCCGCCGGACTTCGGCGAGGTCATCGCCCCCTCCAACATCCTCGCCAGCGCCGACGCCAAGTTCGACCTTGAGGCTCACCTGACCGACACGCCCGAAGGCGTGCGCGGCTCGTTCGTCTACAGCCCGGAGCTGTTCGACGCCTCGACCGTCTCGCGCATGGCCGAGCACTACGCACGCCTCCTGGAGCGTGCCCTCTCCGCGCCCGACGCCCCGCTCTCCGCCCTCCCGCTGCTCGGCGACGCCGAGTACGGCCGCCTCGTCCACGAGTGGAACGACACGCAGGCGCCCATCCCCGCGCTCTGCCTCCACGAAGAGTTCGAGCGCCAGGCCGCGCGCCGCCCGCACGCCGTCGCGCTGGAGTTCGGCGAAGAGCAACTCACCTACGCCGGGCTCGACGCGCGCGCCGAAGCGCTGGCGCGCGAACTGCGGCGGCGGGGCGTCGGCCCCGAGGTGTTGGTGGGCGTGATGCTCGAGCGTTCGGCCGACCTGGTCGTGTCGCTGCTGGCGGTGTCGAAGGCGGGCGGCGCCTACGTGCCGCTCAACCTCACGGACCCGCCCGCGCGCATACGCTACGTCGTCGAAGACGCGGGCGTGCGCGTGCTGCTTGCGAGCCGCGGCGTGGCCGCAGAGCTTTACGAGGGCGGGCCGGACGTCGTCTTCGTCGGCGGCGGCGAAGAGGTCGCGCCCGCGCGCGAAGAGTTTTCCGCGGGCGCCGCGGCCGCGCCGGACAATCTGGCTTACATGATGTACACGTCCGGCTCGACCGGCGAGCCGAAGGGCGTCTGCGTCACGCACCGCAACGTCATGGGGCTCGTCAAAGGCGCCGACTACGCGGAACTCGGCGAAGGAGAGGTCTTCCTCCAGTTCGCCCCCGCCTCCTTCGACGCGTCCACCTTTGAGATATGGGCGTGCCTGCTCAACGGCGGGCGGCTGGTGGTCTTCCCCGCGGGCACGCCTTCGCTCAGAGAGCTGGGCGAGTTCGTCAACCGCGCGCAGGTCACGACGATGTGGCTGACGAGCGGGCTGTTCAACCAGTTCGTTGACGAGAGCGTCGGCCCGCTGGACTCGCTCAGGCAACTGCTGACGGGCGGCGACGTGGTGTCGCGCCCCCACGTCAACAGGGCGCTCGAACAGTTCGGCGACTTCAGGCTGATTAACGGCTACGGCCCGACGGAGTCCACCACCTTCGCCTGCTGCCACCCCGTCGTCGAAGACCAAGAGGCGGCCTCCGTCCCCATCGGCCGCCCCATCTCCAACAGGCGCGTCTACGTGTTGAGCGCCGGGCGGCCGGCCGGCGTCGGCGAGCGCGGCGAACTCTACATCGGCGGCGCCGGACTCGCCCGCGGCTACCACAACCGACCGGAGCTAACGGCCGAACGCTTCCTCCCAGACCCGTTCGCCACGCGCCCCGGCCAGAGGCTCTACCGCACGGGCGACCTGGCCCGCTACACGGACGACGGCGTCGTCGAGTTCCTAGGCCGCGCCGACGACCAGGTCAAGATAAGCGGCTACCGCATCGAGCCGGGCGAGATAGAGGCGGCGTTGTTACGGCACCCGTCGGTCGCGGCCGCCGCGGTGCTGGTGAGGGAGTTCGCCCCCGGCGACAGGCGTCTGGCGGCCTACGTCGTGACGGGCGGCGACGCGCACGCGCCGGGCGCCGAAGAGTTGAGGGGCTTCCTGCGCGAGCGCCTGCCGGCCTATATGGTGCCGGGCGCGTTGGCCTTCCTGAGCGAGCTGCCGCTGACGGCCAACGGCAAGGTGGACCGCCGCCGGCTTCCCGACCCCGCGGGACTGGCCGACGGGGCCGCGTCCGACTTCGAGCCCCCGCGGACGCAGGAGGAGCAACTGCTGGCGGCCATCTGGACGCAGGTGCTCGGCGTGGAGCGCGTCGGGAGGTCTGAAGACTTCTTCGCCCTCGGCGGCCACTCGCTGCTGGCCATCCGCATCGTCTCGCGCGTCCGCGCGGCCTTCCGCGTCGAACTCTCCGTGCGCAGCCTCTTCGAGTCGCCCACGGTGGCGGGGCTGGCGGAGGCCGTGCGCGCGGCGATGCGCGCCGGCGTCGAAGAGGCCGCGCCGCCGCCGCTCCCGCTCTCGGCCCCCGACGACGCGCCGCTCTCCTACGCGCAGCAGCGGCTCTGGTTCCTCGACCAGCTACAGCCGGGCGGCGCCGAGTACAACATACCTTTCGGCCTGCGCCTGACGGGCGGGCTTAACGTGGCCGCGCTCGAACAGAGCTGCGGCGAGATAGTCCGCCGCCACGATTCGCTGCGGACCAACTTCGCCGCGCGCGAAGGGCAGCCCGTGCAAATCGTGAACCCGGCGCGGGGGCTGCGGCTGAAGGTCGCCGACCTGACGCGGCTGCGGCCGTCGGCGCGCGAGGCGGCGGCGGGGCGGCTGGCCGAGGCCGAAGGGCGTCGCCCCTTCGACCTGTCGAAGGACGCGCTGCTGCGCGTCACGCTGCTCCGCCTCGGCCGCGACGAGCACGTGCTGCTCGTGGTGATGCACCACATCGTCTCGGACGGATGGTCAATCGGCGTCTTCAGCCGCGAGCTGGCGAGCCTCTACAGGGCGTTCAGCCGCGGCGGGGCTTCGCCGCTGGCCGAGGGCGCGCTCCGTTACGCGGACTTCGCGGCCTGGCAGAGAAGGTGGCTCGGGGACGAGCGGCTGGCGGGGCAGATAAGCTACTGGCGCGAACAACTGGCGGGCGCGCCGGCCGTGCTGGAGCTGCCCACGGACAGGCCGCGCCCCGCCGTGCAGACCTTCCGCGGCGCGGTCGTCCCCGTCTCGCTCGCGGGCGCGCCGACCGAAGGGCTGCGCCGGCTCTGCCGCGAGCACGCGGCGACGCCCTTCATGGCGATGGCGGCGGCCTTCATGCTGCTGCTGTCGCGCTACAGCCGGCAGGCGGACGTGAGCGTCGGGACGCCGGTCGCGGGTCGCACGCGGCTAGAGACGGAAGAGTTGATAGGGCTCTTCGTCAACACGCTCGTGCTGCGCGCGCGCCTGACCGCGGGGCTGACGCTGCGGGGGCTGCTGGAGCAGGTCAGGGAGGTCACCCTACAGGCGCACGCGCACCAGGACGTGCCCTTCGAGAAGCTGGTGGACGCCTTGCAGCCCGAGCGCAGCCTCAGCTACGGCCCGCTCTTCCAGGTGATGTTCGCCCTCCAGAATACGCCCGCCGAGGGCGTCGAGGTCGAAGGGCTCGGGCTCGCCGAGGTGGAGGTCGAGGCCGGGACGGCGCAGTTCGACCTCACGCTCCGCATGGAGGAGCGCGCCGGGGGCTTCAGGGGCGCGCTCAACTACAACCCGGACCTCTTCGACCGCGAGACGGCCGAGCAGATGGCCCGCCACTTCGAGCGGCTGGTCGGCGAGTTCGTCAGGGACGCGGGGCAGCCGGCCGCCCGGGTCGAACTGCTCGGCGCGGGCGAGAGGGAGCGGCTGCTCGTCGGGTTCAACGCGACGGACAGGGACTACAGCGGCGCCCGGCGCATCCACGAGCTTTTCGAGGAGCAGGCCGCGCGCGCCCCCGAGGCCGAGGCCGTCGTCTGCGGCGGCGAGGCGCTGACCTACGGGACTCTGAACGAGCGCGCCAACCGGATAGCGCGCCGCCTCAGAAGTCTGGGCGTCGGGCCGGAGAGCGTCGTCGGCATCTACCTCGAACGCTCGGCCGACATGGTCGCGGCGCTGCTGGGCGTGCTCAAGGCCGGCGGCGCATACCTCCCGCTCGACACGCAGTACCCGAAGCAGCGCGTGGCCTTCATGCTCGAAGACGCGCGCCCCGCGGCGCTCCTCACGCAGAGCGCCCTGAAGGCCGAGCTGCCCGAGACGGCGGCGCACGTCGTCTGCCTCGACTCCGACGCCCGGGAGTTGGCGCGCGAGGGCGCGGATAACCCGGCGGCGGCGGGCGCGGACTCTAACCTCGCCTACGTCATCTACACTTCGGGCTCGACGGGTCGGCCCAAGGGCGTCGCCATCGAGCACCGCTCGGCCGTCACGCTCGTGCGCTGGGCCGCCGAAGAGTTCGGCGCGGCGGCGCTCGGGCGCGTGCTGGCCTCGACCTCCATCTGCTTCGACCTTTCGGTCTTCGAGATTTTCGCGCCGCTCTCGTGCGGCGGCTGCGTGGTGTTGGCGGCCGGCTCCGCGCTCGACCTGCTCGCCGGCGACGGCCTCGCGGGCACGCCCTTCGAGGGCGTCACGCTCGTCAACACCGTGCCGTCGGCGATGACCGAGCTGGCGCGCGCGGGCCGCGTCCCCGCGTCGGCGCGCGTCGTCAACCTCGCGGGCGAGCCGCTCAAGCGCGCGCTGGCCGACGCGGTCTACGCCTCGGGGCCGGTCGAGCGCCTCTACAACCTCTACGGCCCGAGCGAGGACACGACCTACTCGACCGTCTCGCTCGTCGGGCGCGGCGCGGCGGCCGAGCCGACCATCGGAGTCCCCGTCGCCAACACGCGCGCCTACGTGCTCGACGCGGCGATGCTGCCCGCGCCGGCGGGCGTCCCCGGCGAACTCTACCTCGGCGGCGCGGGGCTCGCGCGCGGCTACCTGGGCCGCCCCGCGCTGACGGCCGAGCGCTTCGTGCCCGACCCCTTCTCGCCCGCGCCGGGCGGGCGGCTCTACAAGACGGGCGATTTGTGCCGCCGCCGGCGCGACGGCGAGCTGGAGTTCCTCGGCCGCGCCGACAACCAGATAAAGCTGCGCGGCTTCCGCATCGAGCTGGGCGAGATAGAGGCGGCGCTGGCGGCCTTCCCCGGCGTGCGCGCCGCCGCCGCCGTGGTCAGGGAGGACGAGTCGGGTCACAAGCATCTGACGGGCTACGTCGCCGCCGACGGCGAGCCGCGCGCCGACGAGTTGCGCGCGCACCTGCAAACCAGGCTGCCAAGCTACATGGTCCCCGCCGCGCTCGTCTGGCTGGACGAGCTGCCGCTCTCGCCCAACGGCAAGATTGACCGCAAGGCGCTGCCCGCGCCGGCGCGCGCCGCCGACGCCGGGCGCAGCGCCGCGCCCTCGACGCGCGCCGAGAGACTGCTGGCCTCGGTCTGGGAAGAGGTCTTGAAGGTCGAGGGCGTGGGCGTCGGCGACAACTTCTTCGACCTGGGCGGCGACTCCATCCTGAGCATACACGTCGCGGCCCGTGCGCGGCGCGCGGGGCTCGTCCTCAGCCCGCGGCAGTTCTTCCAGCACCAGACGCTCGGCGCCCTCGCGCGCGCCGCCGAAGAGGCCGACGCCGGCGCCGACGCCGTCGCGCGGGGCGCGGGCGACGAGGCGACGCGCGGCGCCGGGACTTCCGACTTTTCTTCCGTCGGCCTCACGCGGGACGAAGCCGCCGCCCTGCTGGCCTCGACCGACATAGACGACGTCGAGGACATCTACCCGCTGTCGCCTTACCAGCAGGGGCTTCTCTTCCACGTCCTGGACTCGCCGGAGGCGGGCATCTACCTCAACCAGGAGAGGTACACGCTGCGCGGCGCGCTCGACGTCGCCGCCTTCGAGGACGCCTACCGCGCCCTCGTTGAGCGCCACCAGGTCTTACGCACCTCCGTCGTGCTGTCGAAGGGCGGGCCGCTTCAGGTGGTGCACAGGGGCGCGAAGCTGCCGTGGGAGGTCTACGACTGGCGGGCGCTCGCGCCCGCGGAGGCGTCGGCGCGGATGGAGGCGCTGCTGCGCGACGACTACGAGCGCGGGTTCGACATCGCGAGCGCCCCGCTGATGCGCGCGACGCTGGTGCGGACGGCCGACGACCTCTACGAGTTCATCTCGACGTTCCACCTGCTGGTGATGGACGGCAGCTCGACGCCCGTGATGTTCAGGGAGCTGCTCGCCTTCTACCGTTCGCGGCTCACGGGCGAGCCGGCCGACCTGGACGCGCCCGTCCGCTACGGCGACTACATCAACTGGCTGCGCGGGCAGGACCAGGGCGAGGCCGAGGCTTACTGGCGCGAGGCGCTGGCCGGCTTCACGGCGCCGACGGCGCTCGGCGCCGACCGCGTGCCGCCGCCGGGCGCCGACGAGCAGAAGGGCTACGGCGTGAGGTCGCTCGCGCTCGACGAAGAGGCCACGGCCGCGCTGCGCTCCTACGCCGCGCGGCAGAAGCTGACCCTCAACACGCTCGTCCAGGGCGCGTGGGCCTTGACGCTCAGCCGGCGCGGCGGCGCCGACGACGTGCTCTTCGGCGGCGTCGTCTCGGGGCGCGCGGCCGACTTCCCCGGCGTCGAGTCGGCCGTCGGCGTCTTCCTGAACACGCTGCCCGTCCGCGTGCGCGTCCCGCGCGAGGGGCGCGTGGCTCCGTGGCTCGCGGCGCTCCAGGCGCAGCAGGCAGAGGCGCGGCGCTTCGAGCACTGCTCGCTCGTCAGCATACAGGGCTGGAGCGAGGCGCCGCGCGGCGCGCGCCTCTACGACAGCGTGCTCGTCTTCCAGAACATCCCGCTCGAATACGAGCAGGCGCGGTCGGTCGGCCTCGAAGTCGCGGACGTCTGCGCGACCGAGCGCACGCACATCCCCGTCGCGCTCGTGGCCGAGCCGGGCGCGCGCCTCAACCTGAGAATCGTCTACCAGCGCAGCCGCTTCGACGACGCGACCGTCGAGCGCATCCTCGTGAACCTGCGCCGGCTGCTGTCCGAGACGGCGGGCGACCCCGACGCCACCTTCGCGTCGCTCGCGGCGGCCGTCGCCGCCGCCGAGCGCAGGGCGCTCGTCGAGAGTTTCAGCCAGGACCTCGCGGAGCTGTGACGGCCCCGCGCCGCCGCGACGGCCACGTCCCGGGAGAAGAAAACAGATGTGCGGAATAGTCGGTTACGTTGACCTGCGCGGCGAAGGCCGCGTCGAAGAGGGCGTCCTGCGGCGCATGGCCGGGACCATCGTCCACCGCGGGCCCGACTCGGACGGGTTCTACTGCGACCCGGACGCGGGGCTCGGCACGCGCCGCCTCAGCATCATCGACCTGGAGACGGGCGACCAGCCCGTCTACAACGAGGACCGCTCGCTCGTCCTCAGTTGCAACGGCGAGATATTCAACTACCGCGAGCTGCGCGCCGGCCTCGAACAGAAGGGTCACGCCTTCCGCACCAACACCGACATCGAGGCGCTCGTCCACATGTACGAGGAGGAGGGCCCCGGCCTCCTCAACCGGCTCAACGCGCAGTTCGCGCTCGCCATCTACGACCGCGGGCGGAAGGAGCTGATGCTGGCGCGCGACCAGTTCGCCATCTGCCCGCTCTTCTACACCGTGACGGACGGGTTCCTCGTCTACGCCTCGGAAATCAAGGCCATCCTCCAGCACCCTTCGGTCGCGCGCGAGGTGAACCTGACCGGGCTCGACCAGGTGCTCTCGCTGCCCGGCGCCATCAGCCCGCAGACGCTCTTCAAAAACATCCACAGCCTGCCGAGCGGCCACTACCTTCTGGTGAGGAACGGCGACGTGGCCGTCAGGGAGTACTGGGATTTGGAGTACCCGGCCGACGGCGAGGGCGGCGACGGCCGCCCCGAGGAGTACTACTCCGAGCGGCTGGCCGAGCTGCTGGAGCGCTCCGTCAGGTACAGGCTCCAGGCCGACGTGCCCGTGGGCTTCTTCCTGAGCGGCGGGCTCGACTCCTCGGTCATCGCCGCCCTCATCAACCGCGTCTCGCCCGACGTGCAGCGCCACTCGTTCTCCATCAGCTTCTCGGACGAGAGGATTTGCGAGGCGAAGTACCAGCGGCTGATGTCAGACGCGGTCGGCTCCATCCACCACGAGATACCGTTCGACGACTCGGACATCCCCCGGCGGCTGCGCGAGGCGGTCTACCACTCCGAGTGCCCGCTCAAGGAGACGTACAACACGGCCTCGCTCGCCCTCTCCAGCGAGACGCGCGCCAGCGGCGTGACCGTCGTCCTGAACGGCGAGGGCTCGGACGAGCTGTTCGCGGGCTACGTCGGCTACCGCTTCGACAAGCGGCGCGGGGCGGGCCCACGCGGCAACGACCTGGAGACGCTGCTCGGCAACGAGATTCGCGGCAAGCTCTGGGGCGACCCCGACCTCTTCTACGAGAAGGACGAGCACGCCTTCAGGGAGACGAAGCAGGCGCTCTACTCCGAGGCGGTCGGCGACCTGATGCCGCAGTTCGAGTTCACCAACTTCCCCGTCATCAACAAGGAGCGGCTGCGCGGCCGCCACCCGCTGCACAAGCGCTCCTACCTCGACTTCAAGCTCAGGCTGGGGCACCACCTCATCGCCGACCACGGCGACCGCATGACGATGGCGAACTCGGTCGAGGCGCGCTACCCCTTCCTCGACAAAGACCTCGTCGAGTTCTGCACGCAGATTCCGCCCGACCTCAAGCTCCACGGGTTCACCGAGAAATACATCCTGAAGAAGGCCGCCGCCGACCTGCTCCCGAAGCAGATAGTCGAGCGCGAGAAGTTCGGCTTCGTCGCGCCCGGCAGCCCCGCGCTGCTGCGGCAGGGGGCCGAGTGGGTCAACGACACGCTCTCCTACGAGCGCGTCAAGCGGCAGGGCTACTTCAACCCCGACACGGTCGAGTACCTCAAAAACCAATACTCGCAGAAGGACTTCCAGCTCAACCTCACGCTGGAGGACGACCTGCTGATCGTGGTGCTCACCTTCGGCCTCTTTCTCGAACTGTTCGAGATGCCCGACCTGAACTGAGCGGCGCGCCCGCGGACGACTACCGGCAGAGGAGACGCAACACCTTGAAGCAAGCGACCGCCTACGCGGCTGTGCAGGACATGTTCGCCGAGACGGCGGGCAGATTCGTCAACTCCGTGGCCATCGACAACGGCCGCAGGCGCGTGACCTACGGCGAACTCGAAGCCCGGGCCGCGCGGCTGGGCGGGGCGCTCTCCGCCCTCGGGATAGCGCGCGGGTCGGTGGTCGGCCTCTTCACGGACGACACGATTGAGATCATCGCGGCTATCTTGGGGGTGCTCAAGGCGGGCGGCGTCTTCTGCCCGCTCGACCCGACCTTCCCCGACGGGCGGCTGCGCGTGATGGCCGAGGGCGTCTCGCCGGCGTGGTACGTCACGGAGTCGCGCCACCTGCCGAAGCTGCGCAGCGCCGTCGAAGGCGTGGCCCCGGCCGCGCGGTTCCTCGTCGTGGACGACGCCGCCGCGCCGGCCGGGGACGACGGCGGCGACGCCGTGCGCCTGAGCGACGAGAGGTTCGACGGCGCCGTCTCCGCGGTCGAGCCCGACCCCGACGCGCCCTGCTCCATCTACTTCACCTCCGGCTCGACGGGTAAGCCGAAGGCGATTCTCGGCCGCCTCAAGGGCATTGACCACTTCATCCGCTGGGAGATAGAGGCGCTGGGCGTCGGGGCCGGGACGCGCGTGACGCAGTTGGCCTCTCCCTCCTTCGACGGCTTCCTGAAGGACGCCTTCGTCCCGCTGTGCGCGGGCGGCACGGTCTGCGCCCCCGAGAGCCGGCTCCTCGTCAAAGACCCCGCGCTGCTCATAGATTGGCTCGACGTGGAGCAGATAGAGATACTCCACTGCGTCCCCTCCGTCTTCCGCTCCATCATCAACCAGGGGCTCAACCCGAACTACTTCGGCGCGCTGAAGTGGGTGATGATGGCGGGCGAGCCGCTCTACCCTTCGGACGTCAAGCGGTGGATGGACGTGTTCGGCGAGCGCGTCAAGCTCGTCAACATCTACGGCACGACCGAGACGAGCGTCGCCAAGTTCTCCTACGAGGTGAAGCCCGAGGACGTCGAGCGCCCCTCGATACCCATCGGCAAGCCCATCAGGGGCGCGGCCGTCATCATGCTCGACCAGCACGGCCAGCCCTGCGGCGTCGGCGACGTGGGCGAGATATACATCCGCACGCCCTACCGCTCGCACGGCTACTACAGAGAGCCCGAGCTGACGCGCGAAGTCTTCGTCCAGAACCCCTTCAACGACGACCCCTCCGACATCCTGCACAAGACCGGCGACTTCGGCCGCCTGCTCGGCGACGGAAGCCTCGAACTGCTCGGCCGGCGCGACCAGCAGGTGAAGGTGCGCGGCCACCGCGTCGAGCTGGGCGAGATAGAGAACATCCTGCGCGCGCATAAGGACGTGGCGGACGTGGCCGTCGTTGACCGCGACGACGCCGAGGGCAACAAGTTCCTCGTCGCCTACCTCACCATGTCTAACGGCACCCGCGCCGAAGACCTGCGCCCGTACCTGTCGGAGCGGCTGCCCGAGGCGATGATGCCTTCCGCCTTCGTCCAGCTCGACCGGCTGCCGCGCACGCTCAACGGCAAAGTTGACCGCAAGGCGCTGCCCGCGCTCGAACGCCTGCGGGCGGCGCGCGAGGCGGACGACGCGGGCGCGCTCTCGCCCATCGAGGAGATAGTGGCGGGCATCTGGTGCGACGTGTTGAAGCTCCCCTCCGTCGGCCGCTCGGACAACTTCTTCAACCTCGGCGGCCACTCGCTGCTCGTCACGCACACCATCCTGCGCGTGCGCGACACCCTCAAGGTCGAGCTGCCCGTGCGCAGCATGTTCGACGCCCCGACGCTCGCGCAGTTCTCGCAGGTGATTCAGGAGAAGATAAACGACGGCGGGCCGAGCGAGACGACGGAAATCACGCCCGTCCCGCGCGACGGCGAGCTGCCGCTCTCGTTCGCGCAGCAGCGCATGTGGCTCTTCGAACAGCTCTCGGGCGAGAACGCCTCGTTCCACATACCGCTCGGCGTGAGGCTGCGGGGCGCGCTCAACGTCGCGGCGCTCGAACAGACCTTCGGAGAGATAATCCGCCGGCACGAGAGCCTGCGCACGGTCTTCCCGGCCGCGGGCGACCGCCCGCTTCAGGTCATCAGGCCGCCCTACACCTTAACGCTCCCAATCGTAGACCTTAGCGGGCTGCCCGAGGCGGGGCGCGAGGGCGAGGCCGCGCGGCTCGCGCAGGCGGAGGCGCTGCGCCCCTTCGACCTGGCCGAGGGGCCGCTGCTGCGAATCGTGCTCGTGCGCCTGGGCGATGAGGAGCACGTCGTCATCTGCACGATGCACCACATCATCGGCGACGGCCAGTCCTTCGAGGTCATCATCTCCGAGATGAGCCGCATCTACTCGGCCGTCAGCCAGGGGCAGCCGTCGCCCCTGCCGGAGTTGCAGGTGCAATACGCGGATTACGCCGCCTGGCAGCGCCAGTGGCTTCAGGGCGAAGTGCTTGAGACGAGGCTCGCCTACTGGCGCCGCCAGCTCGCCGACGCGCCGCGCAGGCTCACGCTGCCGCAGCGCCGCGCGCGCCCGAAGGTGCAGCGGTTCGCCGGCGCGCGGCAGGAGATTAAATTTTCGCCGGAGCTGACGGAGGCCGTCAGGGAGTTGGGCCGGCGCGAGGGCGTGACGCTGATGATGACGATGCTGTCGGCCTACGTCGTGCTGCTCAACCAGTACACGGGCGACGAGGACATCGTGGTGGGCGCGCCCTACGCGAACCGCGAGCGCGCCGAGGCCGAACGCCTCATCGGCATCCTCACGCACGCGCTCGTCCTGCGCGTAGACCTCTCCGGCGCCGAAACCTTCCGCGACGTGCTGGGGCGCGTCCGCGACGTGTGCCTCGACGCCTACACCCATCAGACGCCGCCCGAGCTGCTGCGCGAGGACTTCAACAGCAGGGGCGCCGAGCTTGAGCAGCTCTTCGAGGTCTGGTTCCAGTTGGAGCGCGAGGAGCGCGAGCGGCTCGAAATGAAGGGGCTGCGGTACGACTGGTACCTGGCGCACAAGGAAGAGGCCAAGTTCGAGATGTCAATGATGTTCACCGAGCACAGGGACGAGATCAGCGGCGTCATCGAGTACGACGCCGAGCTGTTCGACGAAGAGATGATGACGGAGATGCGACAGAGCTACGTCCGGCTGCTAGAGCAGGCGGTCGCGGACCCCGGCCGGCGCCTGTAGCGCGCGGGCCCTCGCGGCCGCGCTGTCGCCGCGGGCGAACCAGACGCCGGGGCCGGCCGCGGGGGCGCGACTTCGGCGGTTAACAATCAGGAGCGTTAGATGAGTCACGAGAGTGTGCAGGAGATGTTCAGCCGCGTCGCCGCCGAGTACGGCCCCTACGCGGCCGTCGAGCGCGGCGGGCGGCAGGTCAGTTACGCCCAGCTTGAGGCGGAGTCGAACCGGCTGGCGAACTACCTGCTCGCGGGGGGCGCGGGGCGCGGGACGATGGTCGGGCTCTTCACCGACGACCCGCTCCAGGTCATCACGGGCATCCTCGGCGTCCTCAAGGCCGGCGGCGTCTTCGTCCCGCTC
>DASVUF010000111.1:0-67989 GCA_036387195.1 Pyrinomonadaceae bacterium
GTCGCGCGCGCGGCCGCGCAGTCCGCCGCCGAAGCGGCCGAAGCCGGAGCCGACGCGCGCCCACACGGCCGACTCCTTCGCGTCCTCGAAGAGCGAGTAGAAGACCGGCACGGCGAGCAGCGTCAGCAGCAGGCAGAGCGACTGGCCGCCGACGACGAGCACGCCGATGGAGCGGTTCGTGGCGGCGCCCGCGCCCGAGCCGAGGATGAGCGGCACCATGCCGGCGACGAGCGCGATGGTCGTCATCAGGATGGGGCGCAGCCGGTCGCGGTTCGCCTGGATGATGGCGCTGTAACGCTCCATCCCGCGCGCGCGCAACTCGTTCGTGTGGTCAATCTGGAGGATGGCGTTCTTCTTGACGATGCCGAAGAGCAGCAGAATGCCGAGCGCCGAGAAGATGTTGAGCCGCTGCCCGGCGATGAGCGTCGAGAGCAGCGCGAAGGGGACCGAGAGCGGCAGCGTCAAAAGGATTGTGACGGGGTGGATGAACGACTCGAACTGCGCCGCCAGGATCAGGTACATGAAGACGAACGAGAGCAGGAAGGCGAGCATGAAGGACTGGTTCGCGCGCGCAAGCTCCCTCGACTGCCCCGTCACGCCCGTCCGGTAGCCCGGCTCCATCTTCAACTCCTGCGCGTAACGCTCTAGCGCCGCGACCGCCTCCGACTCCGACGCCCCCTGCGCGACGCCGGCCGAGACTGTCACCTGCCGCTGCCGGTTCAGGCGGTCGATGGAGGCCGGGCTCGTCCCCGACTCGAGTTCGACCAGGCGGTCGAGGCTGACCGCCCCCGCGGTCGAGGAGGCGACCGTGAAGTCCCTCAGGCTCTCGCGCGTGCGCCGGTACTCCTCCTCCGCCTGCACGACCACGTCGTACTGCTCCGAGTTCTCGCTGAAGGTCGTGATGTTCTGGCCGGCGGCCAGGACGTTGAGCGCCTGCGACACGTCGCCGGCCTCCACGCCGAGGTCGGCCGCGCGCTGGCGGTCAATCACGACGCGCACTTCGGGGTTGCCGAGCGTCAGCGAGCGGTCGCCGTCGCGGAAGTTCTTGTCGTCCCCCTTGACGCGCTCGACGAGCCGCTTAGAGTACTCGTCCAGTTTCTGCATGTCGGGGCCGGCGATGTAGAAGCCGACCGAGGAGCCGCCGCGGCCCAGGCCGATGCTCGCCCCGATGGAGGAGGTGCCCGAGACGCCTATCTGAAAGTCTTTCGGGTACTTCCTCTTCTGAATCATCTGGCGCGTGCGGTTGATGAGTTCGGCCTGCGACGCGTCGCGCTCGCCCACGGGGACGAGGCTGACGTTGATGGAGCCGCCGTTCGGGCCGCCGCCGCGGCCGAAGCCCGCGAGCGCGAGCGTGTTCTGCACGCCCGGTATCTGCTCGCGGATGTCGCGCGCGATGCGGTCGAGCACCGACTGGGTCGCGGGCAGGCTCGTCCCCTGCGGCATGCGCAAGCTCACCTGGAAGGCCGACTCGTCCTCGTCCGGCAGGAAGTTGTAGCCGACCCAGTTGTAGAGCGGCACGATGGAGGCGACGACGACGACGCAGACGGCGACGACGGCCCAGCGGCGCGCCATCGACCACCGAAGCATCCACGTGTAGGCGCGGTCGATGCGCGCGTAGAAGCGCCCCTCCTTGGAGGAGTGGCGCCGCGGCGCGCCGTGCGCCTCGCCCTGCTCGAACTCGGGGCCGGCGGCGGCGGCGCTGTCGGGCGTGACGTGGTGGTGGTGGGCGTCGCCGCCGCCCGCGCCGGCCGCGTCCACGCTCGCCAGGGGCGTCCCCTCGGGCGCCGGCTCGTCCTTGCGCGGCTTGATCCAGCGGGCGGCGAGCATCGGCGTCAGCGTGAACGAGACGATGAGCGAGACGGCGATGGCCGCGGCCGACGTGAGCCCGAACGAGGACATGAAGCGGCCGACGATGCCGGTCATGAAGCCGACGGGGATGAAGACGGCGAGCAGCGACAGGGTGGTCGCCGTGACCGCGAGGCCGATCTCGCGCGTGCCCTCGATGGCCGCCTGGAAGGGGTGGAGTCCCTTCTCCTCAACGAAGCGGTAGATGTTCTCCAGCACGACGATGGCGTCGTCAATCACGATGCCGACCATCAGCGTCAGGGAGAGCATCGTCATCTGGTTGAGCGAGTAGCCGAGCCAGGCGATGATGGCGAAGGCCGAGATGATGGAGGTCGGGATGGCCAGCGCCGCGATGATCGTCGAGCGGAAGTTCCACAGGAAGAGGAAGACGATGACGGCGGCGAGCAGGCCGCCGACGACCAGATGCTCCTCGATGGCGTGCAGTGAAGTCTCGATGAACTCCGACTGGTCGCGCGTGACCGCTATCTTCACGTCCGGCGGCAGCAGCGGCTGAATCTCGGCCATGCGCGCCTTGATGGCGGAGATGACGGCCACGGTGTTCGCGCCCGACTGCTTGCGCACGGCGAGCGAGACCGACGGCGTGCCGTTGAGCGAGGCGGCCGAGGTCGGGTCGGCGCCCGTGTCCTCGACGCGCCCCACGTCGTTAATCTTGACGGGGTACTTGTTGCGCGTGGTGACGACTATCTGGCCGAACCCCTCCACGTCGTGCACGCGCGACATCGTGCGCAGCGAGACGACCCTGGAGCCCTCCTGGAGGTTGCCGCCGGGCAGTTCGAGGTTCTGCGCGCGCAGGGCGCCCACCACGTCGGTCGTCGAGAGGTTGTAGGCGCGCAGCCGCTCCGGGTTGAGGTAGACCTTGATCTGGCGCTGGCGCCCACCGTAGACGACGATTTCGCCGACGCCGTCCACCGACTCCATCCGCTCCTGTATCTCGTTCTGCACGAGGTCCGTCAGCTCGATGGAGGAGCGCGGGGCGCTGATGGCGTACTGGATGACCGGCTGCGAGTCGGGGTCGGACTTGGAGACGACGGGCGCGTCGGCCGTCTCGGGCAGCCGGTTGACGACCGTCGAGACCTTGTCGCGCACCTCCTGGGTGGCGATGTCGGGGTCCTTCTCAAGGTTGAAGGTGATGGTGACCTGCGAGCGCCCCTGCGAGGAGGTCGAGCGCATCTCGTCAATGCCGGGGACGGTGTTGACGACGCCCTCGATGATGTCGGTCACCTCGGTCTCCATCTCCTCCGGCGCGGCGCCCTGGAGCGTGGTCGAGACCGACACGGTCGGCAGGTCAATCTTCGGGAAGCGGTCGACGCCCAGGGTGAAGAAGGCGAAGCCGCCGATAACCGTCAGCAGCAGGACGATGACGGTGGCGAAGACCGGCCGGCGGACACAGATTTCTGCTAGCTTCTGCATAAATTAAGATCGCCTACTGCCCGGCGCGAACGCGCGCGCCCTCGAAGAGCTGCTGGAGGTTGTTGGTCGCGACCGTCTCGTCGGCCTCGACGCCGGAGAGAATCTGAATCATGTCGCCTTCTTCGGAGCCTATCTGCACGACGCGCAACCTGGCCGTGTCGCCCTGAATGACGAAGACGCGGTAAGACTGCGTGTTCTGGTCGTTGAGGACGGCGGCGCGCGGGACGTAGACGGCGCGGCTCGCGCCCTCGCGCGCGATGCGCGCGGCGGCGAACATGCCGGAGCGGAGCGAGTTGTCAGGGTTCTGCACCAGCGCCTCGACCGTGGCCGAGCGCGACGCGGGGTCAATGGCCGGGTTGACGGCCGACACCGAGCCGGAGAACTTCCGGTCGCGGAAGGCGTCCACTTCGAGCGAGACGCCCATGCCGGGCGTGATGTGCGGCGCGTCGCCCTCGGGGATGAGCAGTTGCAGCTTGATGGGGTTCGTCCGCAGGATGGTCGCCACGACCGAGGCCGGGGTGACGTACTCGCCGACGGCGACGGGGCGGTTACTGACATAACCGGCGTAGGGGGCTCGGACGACGGCGTTCGCGACGGCCTCCTGCGCGATGGCTACCGCGGCGCGCGCCGACTCGACCCCGGCCTGCGCGCTCTGCACGGCCTGGTTGCTCTGGCGCGCCGTGTTAATGGCGACTTCGAGTTGCTGACGCGCGGCGTTGACCTGCGCGCGCGCCGTGTCGCGCGCCGTGCGGTACTGGTCGTAAGTGCTCATCGCCACATCGCCCGTCTCGACCAGCGTGCGGTAGCGGCGCTCGTTCGCCTCCGCGAGCCGGAGCTGCGCCTGCGCCTGTTCGAGGTTCGCGCCTCCGGCGCGGACTTCGGGGATGGCGCTGGCCTGGAAATTCCCGCCCGGTTGCAGGCCGAGGCGCGCCTCGGCCTGGCGGACGGCCGCCACCGCCTGCTGCACGCCGGCCTGCGCCTGTTGCACGCGCAGCCGCGCGTCGCGCTCGTCCAGGCGCGCGATGACGTCGCCTTGGCGGACGAAGGCGCCGACGTTGACGGGCGTCGAGACGACCTTCCCCGAAGCCTGCGTCGCCACGTCCGAAGTCTCCTCGGCGACGAGGCTCCCGGTGGCCTGAATGTAAGATGGGACGTCGCGCGCCTCCGCCCTCGCCGTAGCTACGGCGACGGGCGGCGCGGCCTCGGCGGTCGCGCCCGCCTCGCCTTTCCGGCCTTCGTTGGCTGCGGCGGCCGACGACTCGGAGCGGCCGCAGCCCGCGCCGGCGAGCGCGAGCGCCGCCAGGCAGCCCAATGCCGCGACACGGAGCGCGCGGATAAATTTCGATGAAGTCATATACAACAATTTTCTCTGCTGCTTGCTAATGAATAGACGCCGCGCCGCCCCGTCCGGTTACACCTTCCTGCACCCGGGGCACAATATTTGCGAGGTTTGACGCGTAAATGTATTCGGAGTCTCGCCAGCCTTCGTCACAAGAGATTTGTTAATGAGATGTATTAGAGTGTCAGAGGTGTCACGGGGAAAGGGGGAACTGTATGGACCATTGGGGCGCTGAGAGGGCGGAGAGGCTGCGGGAATACTTTGACCTGACGGCGGACGTGGAACTGCTCGCGCCGGAGGCGCAGGGCTTCGAGCCGTTGCCCGAGTCCGCCGAGAATTTAAGTCACTTCCAGATAGAGTGGCACGTCATCCCCTCGGCCGAAGCGCTGCCGCTAGACAACGCCTACGCGGCGCGGCTCTACCCGAACGCCACAAGGGACTTCACAAGGGCGCGCGAACACGGCGGCAGTTACCGCGAACAGATTTTCCTCGGGCACGCGAGGCTCCAGGGGCGGGTGGTAGGCGTCGAGACGACGCAGAAGCCGCGCTACCTGCCCGGGAACCGCCAGTTCTACGGCACGTCGTACGGGCACGACCCGGCGGCCGACCCTTTCGCGCCGTACCTCGGGCGCGCCGGGATGATGAACGGCACGCGCTACGCGCACAACTACCCCACGCTTCGTGAATTCGTCCGCGTCGTCAACGAGGACTGGCGCGCGCGCGGCGTCATGCCCGCAGGCTTCCGCGCGACCATCTGCCCGCCCGCGGTGTTCAACCTCGTCGGCGCGATCTTCCACCCCGAGTGGTCCGAGACAGAGACGCTCGAACTCGGCTTCTACCGCGACGAGCAGGGCAACGCCACCTGTTACGCCGTCGGCTCGAATGCGCCGGGCGACTTTTCCTACGTCCGGGAGATTGAAGGGGAGGAGGAGTGGGCGCTCGCCGGCTTCCGCGTCGCCCTCGTCCCGGAGTGAAGACGGGCGGCCCATTAGGCGCCGAACTGCCGTCGCAAAGATTTCTTTGAGACGAGCGCTCCCGTAAACGTCAGACCTTTTACGGCGGTAGTCCCCCCTCGTTAAAATCCCCAGTCGCTCACGACACGCGCAGGGACAAATCAGATGCCTCCGGCTAGGGTGCTCATCAGGCCGAGGGAGTAGACGGGTGTGAGCGCACGCAAGGGGAGACTGAGGAACTTCAACGTCTACCTGCCGCCGGACGGGCCCGAGGTCGTGGGTAGTGTCAGAGGTGGACGGTTGCAACCGCTTCAGACTTTAGGACTGGCCTGCGAACCGGCGCCGCCTGGCGCAGAGCAAACGTGTAGGCGCGTATTAGGATTGGCACAAGCGGAGTCCGATAATATTCACTATGATGTTTGGCGACATCGTGTCGCTCCCCTCGGTAGCGCGGCGTGCCACCGCCGGGCCGGCCTGCGACAGCACCCTTGCCATCATATTCAGGGTGGGGCAAGATGCGGTGCGGCCGGCAGGCGGGCGTGTAACCGGGTGTCGTCGCGGGCGTCTAACCCCGACGGGGGCTAGGTTTAGGCCGGTGAACCTATGGTCTGTCCGACTTAGACGCCCGCTCGGGCGTAATTGCCGGCGGACTGTACCCCGGGATAAAAACAAAGACGCCGGAATGGGCGTCTTTACCGGCGGCTTGTAGTACACCTACTTAGCGTTAGGTGCTTTCGTTAGGTATGAAGATGAAGCAACTTGTAATCGTAGCTCTAAGCCTGTTCCCGGCACTTAGCCTGCCGCAGGAAATTAGCCCTGCCGAGAAATTTCGCACGACTAAGGAATTTCAGAAAGTCCTATCCCTTTTCAAAGAGTCGCAGCTTGTCGCTACCCCGAATCGGGATGCCGAAGTGTATCGCGTCTTCATCGCGCCAACCTTTTACCACCCGATGTCTATTCGCATCGAGAAGAATGCGGATGGGTATTTTCTTAGTGCGAAGCGCCTGAGCGGGCAAGGAGGTTACGAATGGGGCACGCTCAAGGGGGAGAAGAGACGCAGGCTGAGCGAAAGAGAGTGGCGGACGCTTCTTAACCTGATGAATGAGGCTTCGTTTTGGGCGTCCCCGACCGAAGAGAAAGAAGCAGGGCCGAACGAGAAGGGCGAAGAGACGATCTGTCTGGATAGCACGTCGTGGACTCTGGAAGGCGTGAGCGGCGGGAAGTACCATGTGGTTTACCGCTACTGCCCCGAGATGAAAGGCATTAAGACGGTGGGGCTTTACATGGCTAGGCTCACGAAGTGGGGGATTAAGGAAATTGATTTACGCTGACGCCGCCCCTAACAACGGCATGCACCCGACCGCCGACACGATTGTTTTCAAATTCCTTCGCGGGGCTGGGCGGCGGGTGATGCCGGGCGTTATGCTGCTTATTTATAGGTCGAGATGAAGAGACGCTTATCGTCCATCATTAACCCCTTCTACAAATTCGCCCCGCTGGCGATGTTGGGCTACTGGCTGTTCGTGGTGACCGACGACTACCGCGCCGTGGGTGGTCTGCCGATGGCGGTCATCTTCCTCCTCCTGTTAGGCATCCTTGCAAAGCTGGCATCCCGACTGAAGAAGGTTTACCTTGCGGAGGATACGCTTTACGTGTCGAACTACCTGAGGCAGATTCGCATACCACTGTCGGAAGTCGCTTCAGTCGAGGTGTCCAGTATCGGGGGAAGCTACCTATGACCGTAGCGATCAGGCTGCGGAGGCCCACGGAGTTCGGCAGGCGCATCCTGTTCATCCCGCGGGCCTTCGGGTTCTTGGCCTATGATGTGGCCGCAGAGGTCAGGGATGCGGTCAAGGCGCAGCCTAACAACGCTATGCACCGACCGTCGACACGACGGCTCTTATAAACACTAAAAGTAGCGGCAGAGAATACTCAACAACTTATTGTTACCACATTCACGGAGTCCGATAATCAAAGTTACGTCGCAATCTGCTCTGTCACACCAAACTTTAACCCTCTGCGCCCTAATCGAACGCCCTTGACTGTACCGTCATGCCGGCCGCGCTATCGCTTTCAGCCTTCATCCAGAACCCGTCCTCTTTTGCCCAGAGTTCTCAGGAGCATCACAAGAAGGACGAGGCTCGGCCGGCCGGGGGTATAGATTTATCGTAAGCCGCGGGTAAATCAGCGAGACGAGAGCTACCATAGATGCGCACTAGCCCTCATGAACATGGCTGTTGTTAGGCAACAGCTTCCGGCAAGGATATTCATGACACCGCTTCCAGTATCTCACCCCCTGCACCGGGACTGCTGAGACTAAATCGGCTTAGCACAAAAATTCTGCTGGTAGCTCAACATATTGGTAAATTGGTAAATCGGTGTCACAGTGTTCAGTATCAAATGACGGTTTTGAATTTTTGTTTGTACAGGACCAATTAAATCAAGGGGCGTTATCGGACGCGGTGGAGTTTTGCAGAAGTCGCTGACGCCGCAATGCGCCACCCGCAGCTTCCAGCGTGCGGCGGAGAACGTGTTACAGGCTCTTTCACGCTAAGCGGTCTGGGAGTTCAAGTACCCCGGCGCTTCCCCGTCGTAGTAGGCGAGCACGGCCCGCCCTTTATCCGTCAACCCGCCGCTCAGCCGAACCCTGTTGACACGGCTCCCGCCGCCGCTGGCGGGCAGCACGTTGAGGCTGCAAATCGCCTCGGTGTACCGCCGGCACTCCATCATCCTGAGCAGCCTGACGGACTGGTCGAAGTCGGCGAGCGCTTCGGGCGTCTCCCCGTCCGGCGTGAAGACCCGCACTCCCCTGTCCACGGCCCGCAGCAGCGCGAGCGCGGACTCGTCCAACGACAAATCTCTAGACGCCAGTTTCACTACTCGAGATTTGGTAGCCATGTCTGCCTTCGTTATTGTGTGGCGAGCCTGCGCCGGTAATCCTCGCCGTTGACGACGACCGTCCTGCACATCTCGTAGAGTCGGCTGCGGAGCCGCGCCCCGATGCAATCCTGGAGCGTCTCTTCCGCGGGGCGCCGGGGCGCGTCACCGTAGTTGGTAGTAAAGATCGTCAGCTTTCGCTCATTATAGCGCGCGCCGATGATCTGCATCATCGTATCACGAACCCAGTCGGTCGGCTTCGACGCGCCCAGCTCGTCCAGGACCAGCACCTCGGCCTGGTAGACCGGCGCGAGCACGCTCATCTCGGACGTGTTCGACACCTTGTTGTAGGAGTCCTGTATCTCCTTCAGCAGCGAGCCGAACTCGTAGAAGAGGCAGGGCACGCCCTTCTCAATGAGGCCGCGGATGATGGCGACCGCGAGGTGCGTCTTTCCGACGCCCACGGAACCTGTGAAGAGCAGCCCGCGCTCGACGGCCGGGTAGTCGTTCACCAGCTTGAAGGCGTAGTTGAACGCTTGAAGCTGTGTTCCCTGCCCGGGCCCGGGGTGGTAGTTGGCGAGCGCGCACCGTTCATGACGTCGGGGGATGCGCGCCGCTTCCAGTAACCTTTGCCTCCGCTCCCGCTCACGGCAGCGGCAACGCCGCGCGCCACGCCCCGCGACCACTTCCATCCCGGTCCCGAAGCAGTAAGCGCACGCCCCCTGTTCGTCGAGTGTGAACTCGGGCGTGAACTCGGGCGTCCGGCCTCGGTAGATGGCGGAGGGCGGTCGTTCTTTCGCGAGTTGCGACGGCATAACCCCGCTCTACCTCCTATCCGCCCTCTCGCGCAGCAGCGCCTGCGCCGCCTCGCGCACCCGCGGCGCGTCCTGCGGCAGGAGCCAGCCGCCGGCCTCCGAACTTATCTCGGAGAGGGTCACGTCAATGGATTTGCCTTGCGCCTCGTAGAGCGCCACGCACGTCTCGGCCGTCTCGGTCAGCTCCTCCGGGGTGAGCGGCCTGGCCTCCGTCACGACGGCGTCGCCGGCGCGGCCGATTTCGAGTCCCGCGCGTCCGCGTCCGGCGGGAGTGTTGATGAGGCCGTGACTGCGGAGCACGTTGTAAGTCTCGTGCTGCGCGACCCTGGTCGCCTTGGGAATGCCGGACCGCTCCAGCCACTGGCGCGTCCGCTCGTGTTCGCGCGCGGCGGCCTGCGTGGCGGCTGCTCTGACGCAGGGCTCCAGCTCGTCCCTGAGCCGTCGTACAATCTCGTCCACCGGGACGGGCGCGGCGACTTGGGCAGGGCGTGTCTCTTCCGCCTCCGACACCGGGTGAGGCGGGCGGGCGGATTGTGGAACGGGTTCGGGCCTGGAAAGTTTTTTGACTTCCCTGCTTGTTTCCGCGCCGTTTTTTGGCGCGCGGGGATTTAAATCTGAGTCTAAAATCTCTGAATCAGCGAAGCTGTCCATAAAGGCTGTTTCATTCGGCGAAGCAGGGCGCGCGCCGGATGAAGCAGGCGGAAACCGCAAAATTTTTTTCCCGACCGAGGAGGAGGCGCGGTTCAGAAAAATTCTAATCCCCACCCCGTTCTTGCCTGCAAAGTAGCCGATAATCCCCTGCTCGTGCATCCACCGGAGCGCCTTGTTAGCCGTCGCCGAGGCGACGCCGAGAACCTCGCAGAGCACCGACCACGCCTTCACCTGCCCCGCTTCCCTCAACTCAGATTCAAAGCGTAAGACGCCGTCGCGCTCCCAGAAGCCTTCGGGGGCGTTCACCAGCCGGAGGTATATCTTGCTCATCAGCGGCGTGACCGCGTCCGATTCGCGCGACGTCACCGCCACGATGATCTCCCGGTCTATCTGCCGGAAGTTTTTCCGGTACTCGCCGGGGCCGAGACTCGTCCGGCGGAGGAAGCGCGGGGCCGAAGGTGCTCGCAGGCTCATGGCCAAATCCTTGTAAACAAAAGGCTTGACTCTGCGTGCCGGCGTGTGTAGGATGGTCTTCGGGTTGTAAACACACCATCACCGGCTCGCCGTCAAAGCGAGTTTCAGGTTCGGGCTCGAGGCGCCGCAGAGTCGGCAAACTTTAGGGGCACCTCGGGCCTTAGTTTTTTGGCGGCCTGATTCTCTTACCTCACTCAGGCCAGTCGTCTATCCAAGACCAATCTCTACACAAGAATTTCCGGTTTGTAAATTCTGCTATTTTTCTATCACCTCTGAGCAAAATTTCTCAGAAGTGCGCTTTTTCCAACACCTCTGAGCGATTTCTCTCAGACCTGATAACTTCCCCTCACCTCTGAGATATTCCTATCACCTCTGATAGAAAATGAGCGCCCCTGTCTATTTTCTGTCAGGGGTGATAGAAATCGAGCACAGATGCTAATCTTTTAGCACCTGTGGTGAATCTTTAGCATCTGAGAATTTATTAGCAGGGGTGACAGATATATTTCACCCCTGCTAAATAATTAACAGAGGTAAAGATGTGGGGGCAGGGGGTGCTTAGATGGTGACAGGGGTGGGAGTGAAATAACACATCTGCTCTCTACTTAACACGGGTGATGATAAATAAGCAGAGGTGTTTGTTAATTAGCACAAGTGTGGAAAAGAGAGCAGATGTGATAGAAATTAAACAGAGGTGCTAATAAAATAGCATAGGCAAAGATATTGTAAATAAAGGGGATGGCTTATTAGGCCGTCCGGTCGGGGAAGAAGCGAATCACTAGCCCTTCATCTTTCCTGTTCGTCCCGACGCTCTCTTTTTGAATGAACCGGAGGTCTTCAAGCTGCCGAAGGACAAGGAAGATGTGGCGCCGGTGAGCGCCGCTCACGCGCGAAAGTTGCGCAGTTGAAGTCGTAAACTCGCGGCGACCCGCGGCCACCGTGCTTCGGTAGAAGAACTCACAGAGCTTGAATTTAACGCCTTCACGCAGGAAGGGCTTCCAGTCGGACATGAACTTTTCCCAGCCCGGGTCATCTACGAAAGCCTGTTCCAACGCGGGGGCGGGCTTCCTTCGGAGGGAGCGTGCCCCACGCGCCTGAGCGGGGCGCGGGGAGGGAAGGGAAGCGACCGGGGCGGAGTGCCGCTCTGTCACCGTCTGCCGCTTTTCGGCGCCTTCAGAGGCGGAGAGGGCCGCGGGCGCCGCGTCGGTTTGCTGCGCTGAGACGGCGCCCGCGACTTCTTCCGCGGCGCGTCCGAATCCCTCCTGAGTCCCTTGTGCAGGCATCTCGCCCGCGGGCGGGGCCGATTCACGCTCCGATTCGGTCGCCGGGACACCCACGGGGACCGCGCGCGGCGCGGGCCGCTCCTGCCCTCCTTCGGGAGTGGCGTCCGCCGGCTCATCCGCCGCGCCATCCTCGCGCGCGCGCCTCTCCTTTTCGATACGAAGGAGCGCCGCCAGTCCGCGCGTCTGTGGCTTGCCGCTGCTCATCCTTTGGTAGCCGTAACCCCTATGATAAGTAAATTTAACGCCTGCCGGCCGCCGTCGGCGCGGGCACGCTCGGCTCTTCTGCGGGCGAGTCGCCGTCCCTCAACTGGAGCTCGGCGTGGGCGTCTGTCAGCAGTTCCGTCGAAACCTCTTTTGAACGGGCGAGCTTCGAGAATTCGTAGGCGATGGCGCAGAGCCTGAGCGCCTCGCGCGGGATGCCCCCCGTCAGCTTGAAGAGCAGCTCGACCGTCTCCGGCGGGAACGGGTTCGAAACCTTGTAGAGGTCGCAGCGGTGATCAATCATCGCCGCCAACTCGTCGAGCGTGAGAGGGGAGAGGAGCGAGGGCGCCATCATCCTGCTGTAGAGGGGCTTCATACCGGGCGAGAGCAGCTTGTCCCTCAGTTCGAGCTGGCCGGCCAGGATTACCTGCATCAGCTTCTCCTCGTTCGTCTCGTAGTTGAGGAGCGACCTGACCGATTCCAGCATCGAGGGCTTGAGCTTCTGCGCCTCGTCAATGAAGAGCACCACGTTCCGCTCGTTGACGTACTGCTCGCCCAGCCACTCCTCTAGTTCCCGCTGATGTGCCTGAATCGAGCGCCTGGGCGGCAGCCCGCACGCCCCGCAGATCGTCGCCACCATCGCGTAGTCCGACTTAAAATCAGGCGTCGGGATGAGGATAGAGACGGTGTCTTCGGAGGCGTCGAACTCGACGTGGAGGTAGCGCACCAGGCTGGACTTGCCGAGGCCGACGTCGCCTAAGATGACAGTCAGACCCTGGCGCTGCTCGACGGTGAACCTGACCCGGAACAGCACCGCCTCAAGGGCCGGCGTGAAATACAGGTTGTTCGGGTTCGGCGAAATCGAAAATGGGGTCTTGAAGCCGGGCTTTTTTTTGGCGATTCCCGTCATAGTAGCCGCTTATAACACGTCTTCAGGGGTGCAGCAAACATTATTTGCACGTCCCGGGAGAAAATTAAGCTTAATTTTTACAGGCGCCCAAAAATTAACGTCAATATCGTCGCACGGCTGCGTCACAGACATCACTCGTTTGATTCTGATAATACTTCGGACGGAAATCTTCCGGGCGAGGAGTCTATAGAGCTTATTTTCCAAGCCTTGGAGCCGCCTTTCCGCGCATACCTCGCCTTTTTTTCCGCGGCGTGAATGCGTTGAGAAACCCGAGTTATCGTCATGAACCGGTCACGCGACTCGTCGTTCGACCGTTCGGGTAAGTCCTCTCCTGTCACCAAAAGAGATGCCTTCAGCTCGTCGCAGAACATGCGACAGATATCGCCAAGTCTGATTCGGGTAATCTCGTCCGAGCACTTTCGAGCACCCCAATCACGTCAGCAAGGAAAGCTGACGGCCACATGTAGTGACCTACGAAGCCGTCGAAGGAGGTCTGAGACTATGTTTCACGGTCAAGGAGGTCTTCTAATCGTGCTGCCACCCCGAGCAGGTCTTCACGCTTCCATTTTCCGGGGGCACGTTTGTTGTCCGTAGCGGGGCGGCGTCGCGCGCCTTGCGGCCCGCGGCAGACGCGCCAACTCTTTATCCTTCTGCGGGAAGAGGTCGGGCGGCGCCGGGCGAAACTGCCCGATGGCGGAGCGGGGTGGCTCAAGTGAAGCGAGGGGGTCAGGTTTACGTCGTCGGCTTGCGGCTCTCAAAATCCGATAAGGGCTCGAAGCGGGGGTGACGTTACACGCGCGCCCGTACTACGTTTAGAATAGGTGAAATTCGATGGAGTTTAACTATTGGACACACAAACCCGTCAGTTGTGTGCCCTAACCGCTGTAGCACAAAGATGGATGAGAAAGCCCTGGAAACTGCCCTCGCGCCGGTCGAGGTGGATTGACAGGTCACACTGCGGGGCGCTGTCTCGCTTCGAGCCTTGGTCATGACTCCCATCCGGCCCGGCCTTTCATTAAAGCCGCCGCGGAGTCGGAGGCCGTTTCCTGAGGTTGCAGGCCAAGCGCATCCCGCTGGTCGAAGACGACGCAGACGTCTGCGGCGGGCTCATTCCCCCTGCCGGGTAGGGAGGGGCGCGATGTGCGGCGCTCTCTCACTAAAGTCGGCGACGTCACAGCGCGAGCGGTTCGACCTTTACGTCAACGACCGTCAACCGCCGGCCGGAGACAGCTTGAGTTGCGCTGCCTCGTCCGGCGGCACGACTCAGGGGCGCGCATACTTGTCTTGTCTACTCGGGGAGCGCCTTCCTCGCAGACCATAAGGCCGCCTGCGACGCAGGGGGCAACGCCTGCGTGAGCAAGCCATAGGTCACCCAGTTGGCCAGGAGCGTGACAGACTTGGTGCGCTGAGTCTCGCGGCTACCCCTTCGGCGACAGCGGAGGGGTAGCCGTCCGGGCGGCTCCTGCGCCGCGCGCGGCGGCGGGGGCTGCGGGGTGACTGGTCTGCCCTCGGACAGACGCCCGCCAGCCGGCTCGTATAATCAGCTTATGAGTAAAGACGGACGGACGATCAGCGAGGAGCGGCCTCCCGCCCCTCTGGAGCGCGGGGAGATTCTGTCCCACATCAAGCGGTGGGCGCGCATCGGCTACACGCAGGAAGTGGGGGGCGGGGCCGAAGACTTCGAGCGCCGATGGCGGGAAGCCTTCCACGCCGACGAGCCGGCCGGTAAAGAGGTCGGCGCGGAGAGGAGGCGCGGCGCGTGAGCACGGAGAGGGCGACACCGGCGCCCCGCGTCGCCGGGGCAGTCTTGAGCGCGGTCGCGTCCGTGCTGCTGATGCTCTGCTCCGCGCGCCTGCTCACGGACGGCGGCTCGGGCTGGGGCGCGGGGCTGCTGCTCCTGGCCGGCCTCGGGCTGCTCGCGGCCGCCGTGAAATCATTCAGGCCGAAGAGGCGGGGTTAAGAAGGGCGCCGCGCTTTATTAAGGAGGACGTGGAGGGATGCTAATCGGCGGCGGCAAGACGCAGAACTACGCGGCGCTCCTGCTGTTCCTGGCGGGCATGGCCGCCTCCGGGGTGGCGGTCTATTACAGCCAGATAGGCGGGCGCTGGATGGCGCCCACGGCGCTCGCGCTCCTGCTGATGTTCGCGGGGGTGGGGCTCGTCGCGGCGAAGAGGGAAGGAGTGTAGCGTCAGCACGCCGCCGGAGGCGATTGTGCGACTGCCCGGCGACGCCCTGCGGCTGCGCTCCGACGTGCTCCTGCGGGAGTTACGGAAGGGCGGGCAGTTACAGAATCTGTCGCCGCGGTGCACGCGGCCCTTCATCATGCAGGTCGCTCCGGCTGTTGCCCACACGCGCGCGCCCTCGCCCGGAGAGTTGTTGCGGTTCAGTCGGAGTGGGACGACGACGGCTTACAGGAAGTAGCCGTAGCCGACGCGCATCCCGCCGAGCGACGAGTAGGGCACGGTCGTGACCAGCGCCACCGTCATCAGGCTGTGCGAGAGCGCGAGCGCGATGAGGTTCGGCGCGCGCTGGTAAGCCCAGGCCCAGAGGAGCCCGCCGCAGAAGGTGGCCAGCGTGAGCCACGGGTTCGGCAGGTGCAGGAGGGCGAAGACCGAGGCCACGAAGACGGCGCTGCGCGCCCCGCGCCCCCACAACATCTGCGCCCGCCGGTTGATGAACCCTTGCAGCGGGTACTGCTGCACGAGCCCCCACAGGAACAGCCAGAAGTAAGTGGAGGCCGTCGCCCAGCCTGCGCGGAGTCCCCCGAGGCGCAGGCTTCCACACGCCCACCCGATGAGGACCAGGAACAGGGTGGCCGCGACCATCGGGGGCAGCAGCAGCGCCAGCGCGCTCCCCAGGTTGTCAATGCGCCAGCCCACCTCGCGCGCCGACTCGCCGCGCGCCCTGTGTGACAGGAGCATGAGGGCGAAGGCCGCGCCCACGGGGACGAAGCCGACGAGGTAGTTCCTGCCGAAGAGGGGCGGCACGGCCCACTCGGCGAGGAGCACGCAGAGCACGACCAGGGAAATCTCCGTGAGGGGGGCGGCCAGACCGCGGCGCGCCCGCCCGTCCGGCGTCTGCGGCGCTCTTACTTCAGCCATACACGACCGTTCAGCCCCCCAACGCCTCACGCAGCCCGCGGTAGTACGTGCGCTGCAACCTCTCCAAATCCTCTTTCACAAGGTTGAGGCCGAAGACGCACAACTCGAAGTTGTCGGCCAGCTTGCGGAAGAACGGCGCCTCTTCCCTGTACTCGAACTGGTCGAAGGCCGCCACGACCCCGTAAGACTCCTTGCCGGCCTTGACGTAGTCCACGAACGCGTCCAGCCGCATCTGCCCGAACCGCGGGCGGCCGCTGAGGCTCTCGGGGAAAAGCCCCGTCATGAAGAGCACGTAATCGCCGACGTGCTTACGCACCGCCCGCTCGCGGTCGAAGGAGCTGGCCCCGAGCAGCGGGTTGGATTCGAGCAGCATCTCGCCTACGTCCTCCAGCCTGCGGCCCCGCGCGTCGCGGATGCGGTAGAGGCTGTCCACGTGCGTGAAGTCAACGAGCAGCCCCGACACGTACGCGGCGAGCCGCGAGTCCGGCAGGCGCAGGTCCGCGTCGAAGCGCCTCGCCACCATCTCGTCGAAGAAGCGGCGCAGCGGGTGGTCGCGGCCGACGGCCTCTGCTCTTCTCGACAAACTCCGTCCTCCCTTCAGCGCCGGCGTCCCGCGCCACCCGTCCCGAGCCGCCGCTCCCACGACCGGGCGCCCGCGCCCTCCGGCGGACATCCGAGCCGGAGGGCGCCCGCTCCGTCACGTCGCCCTGAGTATTCAGCCGTCTCCTTCGCCCTCACCGGCCCGGAGCATTAGGCGGCGCGCCTTCTCAAGCGCCTGCGCCTCGTCCAAGACGCCCCAGAGGGCTTCGAGCACTTCATCTTGCGAAGGGGGCGCGGCGCCCGTGGCGACCTTCAGGAGTTTGGAGACGGGCCGCGCGCACCCGACGACGTAGAGGGCGATTCTCTCGGCCTCTATTAGCCCGTAGCCCCCGACGCCCGCGAGCGACTCGACGAGCCTCAGCCGCGCCACCTCCAGGAGGTCGAACTCGATGCTCGGGTCAGTCGGCGTGCACCTGACCCGCATGGGGTCGCTTTCGCTCACATCCCACCCCTTTTCTTCAAAGGCCGGGCGCCCGCGGGGAGAACGCCCCCCGGCCGCTTCCCGGATGGCTCCGTCGTGTTAAGCCGCCCCGCGACTTGCCGCGCCCCGCCGCGGGAAGCCGTCCTTTTATGTTCCGTCATCATAACCCGGGAAGTTGACAGCGTTCAGCCGCGGGATTCACCTGAGAATCCCCCGAGTGAAGATGGCCCTGCGCCTCTCCGCGCTTGAAAATAATTTTCGCGTCACTGCCCCGAGAAGCGGGGGCCGAGCTTTCGAGGTAGAGCGCCGGAATTTATGCGGGCGCGTCGCGGCGGCGCCGTCCGCGCCTTCACGCCTTTCAGGCCGACGCTCCGATTACTACTCTCCTCTAAAAATTTCTCGGCGAAGGCCGACTCGCCGCCGCCGAACAGCCGCCGGCCGCCTCGCCTCTACTTGTACCTGAGCTTCATCCAGACGATGGCCGCGCCGAGGACGAGCGTCACCGCGTTGGTCGCGATGATGGCGACCTCGCCCTTGATGAACCCGTAGACGAGCCAGAGCGTGACCCCGACGCAGAAGGCGACGAACATCAGCAGCGAGACGTCTTCGGCCGACTTAGTCTTCCAGATTTTGCGCACCTGCGGCACGAACGACGCCGTCGTCAGCCCGCCCGCCAGTAGCCCCAGCCACGTCAGCCCTTCCATCGAACAGACCCCCCGCGTTTCTTTCGGCCAGTGTCTTTATTCCGCAGCCCGCCGACGCCGCGCGCGCGGCGCCCGCTCGTCAGACTCTCCCCGCCGCCTCGGCCCTGTCTTTGGCGAGCGGCGAGTCGTCGTAATTGTCGAGCAGGTCGGAGACGTCGCGGTAGACGGCCACGGCCCCGGCCGAGCGCAGCGCCTCCTCCGCGAAGCCGCCGCTGAGGAGCCCCACCGTCCGCATCCCCGCCTTGGCCGCGGCCTCCACGTCGTAAGGCGTGTCACCCACGACGACCGCCTCCGCGGGCGCCACGCCTTTCAGCCCGGCCAGCGCCGCCTGGAAGATGTCCGGGTGGGGCTTCGACCGCTCGGCGTCGTCGGCCGACGTGGCGGCTTCGAGCAGGTCTTCGACGCGCAGATTCTTCTTATGCTCTGCGAGTTCTTCCTCCTTGGCGGAGGAGGCGAGGGCGATTTGAAGCCCGTCCGCCCTGATGCGCTCGAACAGTTCGCGCACGCGCGGGAAGGGGCGCACGCGCGGCAGGTAGACGCTCGAAAAGAGTTCGACGCGCCGCCGCTCCAGCTCCTTGCCGAAACGCTCCAGTTCCGTCTCGGTGCAGAACACCGGCATTAACTGGTCGCCGCCCTTGCCCATCTGCCCGTGCACGTCGTCGAAGGCCAACTCCTTGCCGTAGTCCCTGAAGGCCTCGCGCCACGCCTCGACGTGCAGGTCGTTGGAGTCAACGAGCGTGCCGTCAACGTCGAAAATCACCGCCTTGATCAATGTGTCCCCCGTTCCCGTATGAGCCCGCCGGCGTGTGCTCGCCCGCCCCCGGCCGTGCTGTGATAAGACAGCCCGCCCCGCCTCGTCGGCCCGACGCGGGGCGTATAAATCAAAGACCCTAGCAACCGCCGCTCGGCCCCTCAGTCCGTTGACGAACAAGGCGCGAGGGGTCAGGTCGTTCGTGACGGAAACGTTAATGTTCCGGCACGCGCCCCGCGACCTTTCGCTTGAACGCCGCGCGTGGCAAGCTTCTTGCCGGACGCCTGCTTGCTCGTAGACCTCTGACGAAAAACGTACGGGTCGGCTCGCGCCCTGGCGGAATCCGACGCGGGAGCGTTAAGGAGCAGCATGGAGGACTTTACTTTTACACTCTTCACCGACACCGGCGGCATCATCCTGCTCGACCCGGAGAACGCCGACGACCTCGGCGACGACTTCGTCGAACAGCTTGACGTCGCGCTCAACCCCGATGACGCCGCCGGGCAGACGGCGGAGCGCGACGGCGATTGGGCGCGCGCGTGGTCGGAGGCCGTGGAGGGCTTGCGCCGCCTGAGCGCGGGCGGCGAGTTCACGCTCGTCCTCTCGGGCGAGGGCACCTTCCACGTCAGGCTCCAGACGCGCGACCTCGACGACGAGGAGCGCGGCCGCGTCGTCGAGTCTTTCGAGGAGCGCGTGCGCGTCCGAAGCGGCCGTCTGGCCTTCACGGACGGGAGCGAGTTCTTCGGTGAAGAACTGCCCGGCGAGGGCGCGGTCTTCGCCGAGGCGCCCGCGGGGTTGTACGCCGTGCGGATTCACCACCTGGAGAGGCGCCCGTCCCACACCCCGACGGTCGGCGTCTACGGGAGCGAGGAGCACCCGTCGCTCATCATCCGCCTGACCCCGGCCGAGCCGGACGCGGCGGCCCCGCCGGCGGCCGAGCCGTTCCCACGCCTCAGACCTTCACGCGAGGGTTACGAAGAGCCGCGGCCGGGCTGGCGCTGCTACGCGCAGGTGACGGGCGTCGAGGGAGATTCCGCCTCGCTTGAGTTGATGCTGACCGAGACGGTCTACTCCGGCCACGCACGCATGAGCGTCCCGGAGGGCGAGGAGCTAAAGGCCGGCGATTACGTGCTGGTCAGGCTCGTCGAGGACGCGGGCGACTACTGGAGGACGGAATGGCAGGACGACCCTTCCTAGTCAGGGATATTCCACCGCTCTCAGCGTTCGCGTCGTCGCGCCATCCTGGCGCGTTCGCGGCGTTCTAACCTCTGCGGGCGCCGCCGTCGAGTACGAAAGGCGGGGGCGGCCTCCTCGCGCGCCGAGAGGTTGAGCGAGACGCCCTTGCCCTGCCGGCCGTCGAGCGGCTTGACAATGACCGCGCCGCCGAAGGCGCCCGCGGCCGCGACGCCCTCCTCCTCCGTGCGCACTATCATCCCTCCGTGGAGGATTGTGGAAGCTTCCGGTATATCGTGTAACTGTTCAGGTATTAGCAGGTAAGAGCCGCCGGCCGGCCTTTAAAGACCCTTTCGAGGGCTACCGGGAGGGACGGCCGCCGCTTCCGGGCGCTGGAGGGGTGGCTGGGGATGCGGATTCGGTCGAATTGCTCGGCCACGGCCGGCGTCGGGAGCGGCGCCGCCAGCGCCTTTCTCGCGGTCAGGCAGACTTTACGCTGGCGACGCATATGACTTATTCTTGAACCGTAACGGCACGTTAATAGAGACTGGTCCGAGTTCGACGCGTCCGCGGGCGGACATCTTTAAGACGCGGCCACACGTCGAACCGGCGGCGAGAGCGTTATGCCTGATTTGAAGTCAGATTTTATAAGCTATTTCAACCGCGCCGGCGTGAAGCGGCTGGCGGCGGGCCTCGTGCTGCTCGCGGCGTCGGTCGGCGCCGCGGCGGTTTACGGCTCGGCCGCGCCGCGCGCCTACGCCGGGACGGGCGGGACGACGGCGGCTCAAAACCGCCTCAGGTCGCAGAAGCCGACGCCCAGCGCGCACCTCGACGTTATCTTCACCTCGGACGTGCCCGAAACCGACATCTATCTACAGGGCGAGAAGATAGGCCCGACCGGCAAAGACGGGCAGTTGCTCGTGAGGCTCGTGCCGGGCGACTACGTCGTCGAGGCGCGAAAGAAGGGTTACGTCTCGCAGGGGCGCACCGTCAAGGTGAGCGCCCGCCAGACTTCGTTCAAGTTCTACATGGGCGCGCCGATTCCGGCGGCGACGCCCACGCCGACGCCTTCGCCGACGCCCGCGCCCGCGTCTTCGGACGGGGGCGAAGGCGGAGCAGGCGACGGGGCGTCGGCTGCGAACGCGGCCGCGGCGGACGACATCCTCAAACGCTTTCAGGACCCGCAGCAGACGGGGAAGTTGACCCGGACAGACTGGCAGAGCCTGCTGGCGGCGACTTATAAGGAGCTGTCCGCCGACCCGAACGACACTCAATTAAAGGCGCGGGAGCAGTTCGTGCAGGGGCAGTTGGAGTACCTCGCCGGCAACTACGCCAACGCGCAGCAAGCCTTCAACACCGCGCTGCGGCTCGCGCCCGAGCACGCGCTGGCCGCTTACGGACTCGGCAACACCTACCTCGCCACGAACCAGGCGGCGCAGGCCGTCAAGGAGTTCGAGCGCGCCCTCCGGGCCGACCCTAAGATGGGCATGGCCTACAAGGGGCTCGGCGAGGCGTGGACGGCGCTCAAGAAGGACAAGGAGGCGCGGGCCGCTTACGCGCAGGCGCGCGAACTCGGCTTCCTCTCGCCCGACGTGAGCATGAACCTCGTGCGCGGCCTCGTGAAGGACAAGCGGTGGGCCGAGGCGGTGGCGGCCTTGCAGCCGCTCGCCGCCGCGCAGCCGTCGGCGGAAATCTACACGCTGCTGGGCGACGCTTACACGGGCGAGGGGCAGAAACTCAACGCCTTCGAAGCCTACAGGAACGCGGTCAAGGCGGACGACAGCGCGGCCCGCGCTCACTACAGGATAGGCGAGATTCAACTCGACGAGAAGAACTACGAGGCGGCGCACGCGGCGTTCGAGCGCGCGCTGGCGCTCGACACGCAGGGTCTTTCGATAGACCGCAAGAAGGCGCGGCAGAAGGCCGACGAGGCCGCCGACAAACTCAGCAAGCTCCGGAAAAGCTTGCCCAAGCCGGGCGTCCCCTAAGGCCGCGCCGCCCGCGCCGCGCCTCCGCCGCCGCGGGCCGGCGGGCGCGCGGCCGTCGCCCCCCTCCCGCGGCGCAAGGGCCGCACGTCCCACGCGCCGGCTTAAACAAATCTCCCGCTTCCGTCTTTTGTCATGAGCGAACGCGAAAGGGAAGAGCCCCCGGAGTCACGCGCCGAGGCGCGGTCAGCGGCGCCCGCGGGTGAAGACTCCGCCGCGGCCGGGCCGCGCAGGCTCGGCCCGTGGGCGCGCGCGAAGTTGAGTCACGCCCGGCGCGTCCCGCGCGGCGTGTGGCTGGCCGCGGGCGCGTGCGCGCTCCTGCTGGCGATTCCCGTCACTTACTTCGCGCTCCGCCCCGACCCCGGCTGGACGGTCGTGGTTCACGGCGCGCCGACGGGCAGCGACGTCTTCGTTGACAACATCCGGCGCGGCGTGACGCACGCCGACGGGACCGTCAGGGTCACGCACCTGCGCGCGGGCAACAGGCTTTTGAGGGTCGCGCACGCGGGCTTCGGCGAGTTCGTGCAGACCGTGGCGGGCACGGACGGCGAGACGAAGGACGTTCACCCGAAGCTGACCTCGGAGGCCGCCGCGATCGCCGAACTGCCCGCCGAGATAGACTACGGGGGGCCGATGGCGCTCGTCCCGGCGGGCGAGTTCGTGATGGGCGCCGACGACCGCGAGGAGAACGAGCGCCCTGCGCACCGCGTCACGCTGCCCGACTTCTACGTGGACAAGTACGAGGTGACCAACGCCCAGTACAAAAAGTTCTGCGAGGAGACGGGGCGCGAGTTGCCGCTCAACCCCTGGTGGACGCGGCAGAGCCTCGGCACCGAAGACTACCTGAACGCCTTCCCCGACTCGCCCGTCATCGGCGTCAGTTGGGAGGACGCGGCGGCCTACGCGCGCTGGGCCGGCAAGCGCCTGCCGACCGAAGAGGAGTGGGAGAAGGCCGCCTCCTGGGGCCGCGGCGCGCGCGCCAAGCGCCGCTGGCCGTGGGGCGACGCGTTCGAACAGGGGCGCGCCAACGTGGGGACGGCCAAGCCCGTCCCGGTGGCGGGGTTCGCCGCGGGCGCGAGCGCCTACGGCGTGCTCAACATGGCGGGCAACGTCTCGGAGTGGGTCGAGAGCGAGTACCGGCCCTACGAGGGCGGCCGCGGGGGCGACCCGCGGTACGGCGCCGGGCTGCGCGTCACGCGCGGCGGCAGCTTCCGCGGCAGCGCCGACGAGGTGCGCACCTCGCGGCGCGACGCCGCGCCGCCCGACTCGCGCACGCAGCCGAGCGACGTCGTCAACCGCGTCAGTTGGCTCATCGGCTTCCGCTGCGCCGTCTCGGCCGGCGACCCGCAACTGCAAAAGTTTTTGGGCGAGCGCGGGCCTTGAGCCGCCGCGCGCCGCAGAAGTTTCCCCGGAGGTTCAAAGTCTAATGCGAGCGGTGTTCAATTTCGCGCGCCCGGCGCGCACGCTCGGGCTGATGCTCGGGGCCGCGCTGTGCCTCTCGGCGGCGGGCCCGGCGGCGGCGCAGAACCGTTGGGACGACAAGGTCGTCATCAAGCGCCCGGAGTCGAAGCCGGGTCGCAAGCCCGCGCTGCGACAGCCCGCGCGCCGCGCGCCCTCGACGCAGAGGGCCGCACTGCTCACGCTCCAGTGGCGCGTGCTCAGGTTCACCGACGAAGGGCTGCGCAAGGTGGTCGGCGTCAGCGACGATTTGTCCATTAACGACACGTTCTCGCCGCGCGACCGCCTCGTCATCGCCCTCAAGCCCAACCAGAGCGGCTACCTCTACGTCATCCGCCAGCCGTCTTCGGGCGGCGACGGCCAACTACTGTTCCCGACCAGAAACTACAACGGCGGGAAGAACTACGTGGTCAAGGATCAGGAGTACGTCCTGCCGTCCGACTGCTCTGACTTCTCCGTCCCCTGCTGGCTCAACTTCCCGCCCAAGCCGGGCAAAGAGACTTTGACGCTCGTCTTCAGCCGCGACCAGATTGACGAGCTGCCCAACAGCGCGCCGCCCGCGGGCCGTACGCAGACGGTCGGCGCCGCGCGGCTGGCCGCGCTCGCCGCCGCCTCCGAGCAGAAGCTGACGCGCGTGCGGGGCCTGAGCATTGACGGCATCTGGGTGAGGAACACCAACGCCGCCAACAACGAAGAGATTATAGAGACGCTGACGCTCAACAACGCGGGGGCGGCCAGACCCGGCGGCGCGGCTTCGGGGAACTAGCGGGCCGCCGCGCCGCCGCCCGCCGGCGGCGCCAGTCCGCGCAGAGACGCCGATGCTTAAAGTGGCGCTCATCATCAGCCAGCCGGGGCTGCCCACTCAGGAGGTGGAGAGCGGCCAGGACGTGCTCTCCGTCGGCAGCGCGCTCGACAACACCGTCTGCCTCGAAGAGGACGCGGGCGTGGCGCGTTACCACGCCGTCATCGAGAGGCGCGGCGAAACCTTCTGGCTGAGCGACCTCGGCAGCCGCGAGGGGACGACGGTCAACGGCTCGCCCGTCGTGACCGACCGCGAGCTGCGCGACGGCGACCGCATCGCGCTCGGCGAAGCATGCGTAGTCGAGTTCTACCGCCACGAGGTCGCCGCGCCGCGCGCGGCCGACCACCCGGACCCTTCAGACCATTCCACAGGGCGCGGCCTCGGCGCGGAGGTCGGCTCCGCAGCGTCGTCCGCAGCGTCGTCCGCCGCGACGGCCGGGGCGGGCGCGGCCGCTCCGCACGGCTCTAACGCGCAGGCCGCGGGCCACGCCGTCGCCCACCCGGCCGACCCTCCCGCGGCGGGCGTCTCGCCGTCTGTCAAGGTGGGCGCGGGCGTGCTCGGAGGTCTGCTGTTGACGGGCGCCGCGGCGGCCATCCTCTTCGGGGGCTCCGGCGGCGGCTGCCGTCCGACGGCGCGCATCCTCTCGCCCGTCAACGGCTCGGCGCTCCGCTCCGCCGCGCCCGTCCGCCTGGAGTTGGGCGAGGCGCAGTGCATCAGGCGCGTCAGCTATCAACTCGACGGCGAAGAGGTCGCGAGCGCTTCGGCCGCGCCCTTCGAGGCCACGCTCGACCCGCGCCGCCTGACGCGTTTCGCACCCGGAAACCACGTCCTCACGGCCACAATCGAGACTGAAGGCGGCGAGCAGTTGCGCCAGCCCGGCGAGGTTTATCTCGCGCTCGGCGCCGCGCAGGAGCCCGCGGCCGCCGCGACGCCCGCGCCCGAGAGCACGCCCCCGCCCGCCGCCGGCGTCTCGAACGCCCCGCCCGTCTCGGCCGACGTGCAGGCGATGGCCGAACGGCTGGCGAGTCAGATTTCGGGCAAGAGCGGCTACGTCTTCGAGCGCGAGATGACGATTCGCATACAGTCACGCACCTCCGAGTTCGCCGCCGCGAACGCCCCGGCGCGCGCCGCCCCGTACCGCCGCGTCGTCGTGAAGTCGTTCAGCGACCACGGCGTCAAGCCCTTCCTCGGCTTCGTGCTGGCGATGAGCCGCAGTAAGTTCGACGCCGCGCCGTCCGAGGGCGGCCCCTGGCGCGTCCCCGCCGGCGTGGCGCAAGCCTACCTACAGGCGGGCGAGACGCCGCGCGCGCTCGAAGACCCGCGGCGGGCGGCCGAGGTGTCGGCCGTCTACCTCAAGCACCTGCTCGGCGTCTTCGAGTCCGAAAACTTCGACCTCGCCGTCGCCTGCTACGGCTGCACGATGGAGGAGGCCGGGACGCTCAAACAGCGACTCTCGGCCGTGCCGGACTCCGAGCGCCGCAACTTCTGGAGCCTGTTCGAGCGCGGCCTCGTCAGCCAGGAACAGGCCGAGCGCGTCGTGCGCTTTTACGCCGCGGGCATCGTCGGCGAAAACCCGCAACGCTTCGGCGCGTCCGACGACCGGCGGCTCTCCGCCCTCGAATACTGAGGCGGGCGGACGCCCGCGCCGCCGCGCGCAGACTGGCGATGGAAATCACGCTCATCATCCATTCGGGCGGCGGGGTCCGCGAACTCCGGGCGGCGGGCGACAGGCTCGTCATCGGCCGGGGCGAGGGGGGCGTGCAGACGAGCGGGCGGCTCCTGCTGGAAGACCCCGGCCTCGACGCGCGCCACCTGAGCATTAACCGCGACGGCGACCGCGTCTGGGTGCTCGACGAAAACTCCTCCGGCGGGACGTTGCTCAACGGCCGGCCCGTGCCGCCGCGCGGCGCGCCGCTCGCGGACGGCGACCAAATCTTCGCCGGCGAACAGACCACCATCGTCGTCCGCATCAGCGGCGGCGCCGCGCCTCTCAAGTCCGCGACGCGCGCCCCGCACGAGGACGCCGCGGCGCGCCCGATTTCGGCCCGCGCCATCGCCCTGCCCGTGCTGTGCGCGTTGGCGCTCTGCGTCGTCGCCGTGGCGCTCTTCGGCTGGCGCGGCTCGGGCGGGCGCCTGCCCGCCGACACACGAAAGACGCGGCGCGACGACCCGCCGGCCGTCGAAGCGAGAGGCGAAGACGCGGGCCCCGCCGACGCGGGCCGCGAGCCGCAACCGCGGCCCCCTGCGGAGGGGGACGCGCCGGCCGGGCAGGAGGCGCGCGGGGGCGGCGCGGACGACGCCGCGGCGCCCGCGCAGGGGCGCGCGAAGCTCTACCTGCAAATGTCGGACGAGGAACGGCTGCGCTTCCTCGAAGAGCGCGCGCAGCACGTCTCGACGCTCATGGGCAACCGCGCCTACGTCTTCAACGACGAGGTGCTCCTATACATTAAGCAGTACGTGGACGTTTACGCGCGCAGGGTCGGCAACAACTCGCGGCGGATGTGGGGCGAGGACTTGCGCTTCGTCTTCGAGCGGGCGCGCACGCGTTACGCCCCGCACATCATCCGCGCCTTCAACGAGCGCGGCGTCCCGCCGGTCGTGGGCCTCTACATCGCCATGATAGAGACCGAGTATCACAACATCTCGGGCGAGAACTTCGCGGGCGCCGCCGGCCTCTTCCAGTTCATCGCGCCGACGGCGCGGCTCTACGGCGTTGACCCTTCGGACCGCACCGACATCGAGAAGATGGCGCCCGCCGCCGCGCGCTACATGGCGCACCGCATCTCAGAGTTCGGGCCGGACTCGATGAGCGTCGCGCTCGCCATCGCGGGTTACAACCGCAGCCCCGACTCTGTGCGGCGCGACCTGCGCGACGTGCTCAACAGCCAGAACAAGGAGCGAAGCTTCTGGACTCTCGTCGCCAACTCCGACAAGCTCGACCACTGGTTCCAGAACGAGAACGTCAAGTACGTGCCCAAGTTCTTCGCGGCCGCCATCGTCGGCGAAAACCCCGAAGCCTTCGGGCTGGAGATGCGAAAGCTCTCGACCTACTCCGAGACGCCGACCGCGCCCGCGCCGGAGGCGGCCGACGCGCGTTGAGCGAACGGCCGCCGCCCGCCGCCCGGCGGCCGGCAGACTTCCCGCGCGCCCGCCGCGGCGTGTTAAATTCAACCTCATGCGGCCCGAGGTCGTGCTCACGTTCCTGGATGAAGGGGGCGCCTGGCGAGAGGTGACGGTTGACGCGCGGCGCTTCACCATCGGGCGCGGCGGCGATAACGACCTCGTCATCGAAGCGCCGGGCGTCTCGCGCCGTCACGCCGTCATAGAGATTTTCGACGGCGGCGTGCTCGCATACGACTGCCAGTCCGAGCGCGGCACGCTCCTCAACAACGCGCCGCTCAGCTCAGGCGCGCGGCTACAGAGCGGCGACCTCCTGACGCTCGGCGGCGAGTGCGACATCAACGTCAGGCTGCGCGACCCGTCCGCCGCGCGGCCGCGCCCCGCGCCCACGGCCGACGCGACCCACGCCCCCCACGTTCACGCGCCGGCCCCGCCCCGCCCCCCGGCCGGCTCGAACCACGTCAGAGATTCGGCGCCGCCGCCGCGCCGCGCCGCCGTCTCGCCGGACGCGGCGCGCGCGGGCGGCAAGCCCCTGTCGCTGCGCCTGCCCGTCGCGGCCGCGGCGGTCGCGGTCGCCGTCGTGCTTGCGGGCGTCGCGCTCCTGCTCGCGGGCCGCCGCGCGGCCCCGCACGCGACCGCGCGCGACGCGCGGCGCGAAACGGCGACTCGCACGCCGGCCGAAACGCCGCAGGGGAGCGTGACGGGGGCGGGCGGCGTCCAGCCCGCGACCACGGACGCGGTCGCCGACGAAGAGCTTGAGCGCGTGGCCGCGCGCGTGGTGCAGCGCATGAGCGGGGACGACCGGCCGTACGCCTTCCCGCCCGAGGCGCTCGACGCGCTGCGCCGTCAGTTGCAGGACTACGGCAATTCGGCGGCGCTGGCCGAAGGCTTCGCCGCGTTGCAGCGCGAGGGGCGGCAGGTTGCGGCCCAGGCGCGGGCCGAAGGCGTCGAGCCGGACCTGGTCATCTACGCGGCGCTCGCGCGCGGCGCCGGGCGTGACGCGGCGGCGACGGCGCGGCAGATGACGCCACAACTGCGGGAACTGCGCGCCACCTTCGGCAGCGGCGACGCCGACAGCAGCCTCCTCGTCCTCGCCGCCTACACCGAGGGCGTCGGCTCGAAGAAGTCGCACCCGCTGCTCGCCACCATCCGCAGGCTCGTCAGGAACTCCTTCGCCGAGCGCAACGTCTGGTACCTGCGCGAGCGCGGCGGGCTCTCCGACGCGGCCTATCACTTCGTCATCCGCACGCTCGCCGTCGGCGTCGTCGCGCAGGACCCGCAGCGCCACGGCGTGCGCGCGCCGCGACCCGTCTACTGAAGCGGCGCGCGCCGCCGCGCGAACCCTTTGACAAAGGCCACGGCCGACAGCAGTATTGGGCCGGGTTAAAATCAACGCCGGGCCTGTTTAAAAATCGAAGCGGCTTTACTCTCCGAAGGCGGTGAATTTTATGAGTCGTTACCGCAGGGTCGTCTGGAACGAGGGGATGCTTTTGAGCCCCCACCACTTCCAGCAGTGGGACAACTACCACGAGGGGCTGCTCAACTCGCGCCTCGCCTCGCTCGTCGCCTACGAGTGGGGCGTGCTCGAATTGCAGGTCAACCGCGAGGCCATCGCCAACGGCTCCTTCGAGCTGACGCGCTGCCTCGCCGTGCTGCCCGACGGCCTCCTGGTCAACGTGCCGCAGACGGACGTGGCCCCGCCGGCGCGCGCCGTCGCCGAGCACTTCGCGCCCGAGGCCGACCGGCTCGACGTCTACCTCGCCGTCCCCGCGCAGCGGCCCGGCGCGGCCAACTTCCAGTCGAACGGCGGCGAGCCGGGCCCGACCGCCCGCTTCTGGCAGGACGCCGGGACCGTGCTCGACGAGACGACGGGCGAGGGCGAGCGGCAGATAGCGCTCGCGCGCAGCAACCTGCGGGTGCTGTTCGGCGACGAGCGGCGCGACGGCTACAGCGCGCTCAAGGTGGCCGAGGTGGCGCGCACGGCCACCGGCCAGCTCTCGCTCTCCGAGACGTTCGTCCCCGCGGCGCTCGACTCGGCGTCGTCGCCGTGGCTCGTCGACACGCTGCGGCAGCTCGTCGAAGTCCTCATCACCAAGAGCAGCACGCTCGGCGAGCGGCGGCGGCAGCGCGGCGCGCTGCTCGCCGACTTCACCACCTCCGAGGCCGCAATCTTCTGGCTGCTGCACACGGTCAATTCCGCCGTCCCGCGGCTCGCGCACCTCTACCGCACGCGCACCGTCCACCCCGAGCGCCTCTACTACGAGATGATAGAGCTTGCGGGAGAGCTGATGACCTTCACCGTCAACCGCCACCCGCGCGACATCGTCGCCTACGACCACGCCGACCTCTACGGCACCTTCAGCCGGCTGACCGCCGACATCCGCGACATGCTCGAAACCGTCATCCCGACGCGCTGCGTCGCCATCCCGCTGGAGGGCGTGCGCGAATCGCTCTACGCGGGCCGCGTCTCGGACGACCGGCTGCTCGCCGACGCCTCCTTCTACCTCGCCGTGCGCGCCACGGCGCCGGTCGCCGCCCTGATTGACGCCGTCCCGCGCACCGTCAAGATAGCCTCGCGCGACGTGATTGACACCATCATCAACGCCGCCATGCCCGGCATCCAACTGACGCACGTCCCGACCCCGCCCGCGGAGATACCCGCGCGCATCGGCTTTCACTACTTCATGCTCGACACCTCCGGCCCCATCTGGGAGAACGTCCGCGGCGCGCGCACCCTCGCCGTCTACGTCCCCGACGAAATCCCGGAGGAGAAGCTGGAGATGTACGCCGTCAAGCCTTGAGCGCCGGTCCGCGCGCCCGCGCACGCGCGCAAATCGGGGCCGGCGCGGCGGCGCGGGCGTGTTAGAATGCCCGCACGTATTAGTCGGTCGGGCAGCCGCCCCGCGCACGCGCGCGCGACGCGCCGGCCCGACGGCAGGCCCGAGAGCCGCCGCCCACAGTCGGGTCGCCCTTTAACTTATGCAGCGCGCCCTCGCCGAACAGTCTTCAGTCGTGAGCTTCCGCCGCCGCGCCAGGCAGCACAACGACCTCATCAGTCTGGCCGCGCCGGTGCTCGAAGTCGTCCTGCGCGTGCGCGCCGACCTCGACACGCCTTCCGACGACCTCCGCCACAAGATAGTCGCCCTGCTCAAGGAGATGGAGCAGCGCGGCGCGACGCTGCGCTACCGCCCCGAGCAGATTCAGGCCGTCAAGTTCGCCCTCGCCGCCTTCGTGGACGAGACGGCGCTGGCCGCGACCTTCCCGCTGCGCGACCAGTGGGAGAAGTACCCGCTCCAGCTCGAATACTTCGGCGAGCACCGCGCGGGCCTCAAATTCTTCGACCGGCTCGACGAACTCCTGCGACAGCCCGAGCAGAACGCCGAGGCCGTGGAGGTCTACTACCTGTGCCTGCTGCTCGGCTTCGAGGGCAGGTACAAAATGTTCTACCAGGAGCAGCTCAGGGGCGTGATTGACCGGACGGCCGAGGCGCTGCGCAAGGTCGGGCGGCTGGAGGCGGGCGGCCTCTCGCCACACTGGCGGCAGGACGACCAGCCGCCGCCGCCGGCCGAACCGGGGCTGCCGCGGTGGGCCGTGCTCGGCGGCGGCGCCCTGCTCGCGCTCCTCCTGCTGTCATTCGTCGCCCTCAAGTTCCTCGTCGAAGGCGGCGCGGCCGACGCGCAGCAGCAACTGCTCCGCTGACGTGCGAGGGGCCGGCCGCGGCGAGGCCCGCGGCCGGACAGGAGTTTCTTATATGCCGCGGGAAGAGAGGGACTTCACGCTCGTCGGGAGGGCGGGCAAACTCTCCTTCGAGGAAGAGCAGTTGGCGCGCTCGGTCTTCGGGGGCCAACTGCCCTACGGCCGCGTCTGGCTCGGCAAGAACTACCTGAGGGGGGCGAACGCGCCGGTCACGCTCGCCACCAGCCCGCGGCGCGACCGCGCCGAGTACGTCATCTGCTGGGGCGACCCCAACGTCTACGGCAACGGCGCCGACCACGGCGACTCGACGCGCGCCACCTTCATCCACGAGTTGACGCACGTCTGGCAGGGCCACCACGGCTACTCGGCGATGGGCTACATGGCCGAGTCCGTCATCGCGCAAGGCTACCACGGCTTACGCGACATCATCCGCTACCGCCGCTTCGGCGACTGGGACCAGCACCGCAGCAAGGCTTACGTCTACCGGATGGAAGAGATGGGGCGTCACTGGCGCGAGTTCAACGTCGAGCAGCAGGCCAACATCGTCGAAGACTGGTTCCGCGCGCGCGGCTACACGAACGCCGACGGCGTCTTCGTCCCGCCGGGCAACATGTCCGCGGACGACCCGCGCTACCCCTACGTGGTCTACAACATCCGCGCAGGCAGCCAGAGCGCCGGCTACCTCCCCGTCGTCAGGCGACAAGTCCAGCGCCCGCCCGGCTACTGGCGCGAGATAGAAGAGGCGCAGGAAGTCCTCTACGCGCTCGGCTACCTGACCGAGCGCAAGTACGTGGACGGCGTCTGGGGGCCGACGACGCGGCGCGCGCTCGTCGCCTTCCAGCAGCGCAACGGGCTGAAGCCGGACGGCCAGCTCGGCGGCGCGGGCAGCGAAACGAGCCGCCGGCTCAGGCAAGACCCGTCCACGCTGAGGAGGGCCAGATGAGAAGCGCTTCCGCCATCTTCAGGCACGCGGCGCTGCTGCTCTCGCTGACGCTCGTCACGGCGGCCTGCCCGCAGAAGGGCGGCAAGCTCGCGCCGGTCGCGGGCGGGCGGGCGCGCGTCGTCTCGCGCGAAGACGCCGGGCCTTCGGGCGCCGCACAGTCCGAGCAGGGCGGCGTCACTGTCACCGCCTTCGGCGATTGGACGGCGGGCGGCACCGACGTTTCGCTCGAAGTCCACAACACGGCGGCCGCGCCCGTGAGCATAGACTTCGCCGGGGTCGCGCTGAGCGGCGCCGGCGGGCGCACGGCCCGGCTGAACTGGGTGGTCGAGTACGTGACGCGCGACGGGAAGCTACAGCACGTCCCCGTCTACAACCGCGCCGAGAAGGCCGGGGCGGGCGCGCCCGTGTTGACGGTCGAGCCCGGCGCGCGGCGCAGCATGCAGGCCGGCTTCGTCTACGAAGGCGCGGACGACCGGGGCGGCAGGCTCGACGAAAGGGCGACGCTCACCGTGCCGCTGCGGGGCGGCGCGGGAGAGCAGAGTTTCGAGTTCGTCTTTCTTTACGCGGGGCGCTGAAGGGCGCGCCGCGCCGGGCGAGGGGGCAGGGGGGGCATGTCGAGATTAGGCGACGAGCTGCGCGGGATGTTGGGCATCATGGGCGTCGTGTCGCTGTGTGGCATCGCCAGCCTGTTGGTGCTCTACCTCGGCCCGCAGTACGGCTTCGGCATGGCCTACCAGCTCATCCTCATCGGCCTGATTCTGCTGACGCTCCCCTTCGCCCTTGTCTTCGGCGCCGTCCGCCGCAGACGCCGGGCGCGGCGCGAGGCGGAGGGCGACGAGACGCCGGCGAAGGCGCCCGCCCGGCGGAAGAAGGGCAGGGGCGAGGCCGCGGCGCCCGCGCGCGCCTACCCGGACCTGACGCGCGGCGCCGAGGAGGCCGTGCGCTGGCTGCGCGGCAGTAAGCTCGGCGCGGGCGCCGGCGCGGCCGAGGCGCCCGACGCCGTCTACAAGCTGCCCTGGTTCCTCGTCGCCGGGCCGCTGGCGAGCGGCAAGACTTCGCTCGTCCTCTCCTCCGGCCTCAACTTTCAGGCGCTCCCGAGCCAGCGCCACGCCGAGCACCGCCTCGTCCGCCCGACGCGCAACTGCGACTGGCGCGTCACGGACTCGGCCGTCTTCCTCGACACGAGCGGGCGCTATCAGATAGAAGGCGCCGGCGGCGAAGAGTGGGCCGCGCTCGCCGACACCATCAAGCGTTACCGCCAGCGCCGCCCGCTCGACGGCTACGTCATCGCCGTCAGCGCGGCGTGGGTCGCGGGGGCGGCCGAGGCCGAGATAGAGCAGCAGGCCAAGGTGCTGCGCGCGCAGCTAGACGAAGTCTCGCGGCGGACGGGCGTGCGCTTCCCCGTCTACCTCGTCTGGACGCACGCCGACGCGGTCGAGGGCTTCAGGCGGTTCTTCGCCGGGATGACGCGCGCCGAGCGCGGGCAGGTCTGGGGCGCGACCTTCCCGCTCGCGCAGTCGCAGAACGCGCTCGGCCTCATCGAGAAGGAGTTCGACGAACTGCTCGACGCACTGACGCGCCAGCGCCTCGCGCGCCTCGGCGGCGTGGGCGCGCCCGCCGAGCAGTTGGAGGTCTTCAACTTCCCGCCGCGCGTCAACGAGGCGCGCGAGGCGCTCGCGCTCTTCGCCTCCACGCTCTTCCGCCCCAGCCCCTTCAGCGAGAGCCCGCTGCTGCGCGGCTTCTACTTCACGGCCAACGTCGGGAACGGCCACGCGGCGAGGGCGGGGGCCGCGCCCGCCGCCGAGGCGTCGGAAGGCGCGGCGGGCGTCTCGACCCGCACGGTCGGCGACGGCTTCTTCGCCGAAGGTCTTTTTAAGGACGTGCTGCTCCGCGACAGGGGCCTGGCCGCCGCCCTGCAACCGCCCGCGCGCCGCCTGCACCGCCTCCGCGTCGCGCTGTTCGCGCTCGCGGCGGCGGCCGCGGTCGGCCTGCTCTTCGGCCTCGGCGTCTCCTACTCCAACAACAGCGCGCTCGTCGCCGACGCGCGCGAGCGCGCCGCCCGCGTCGAGGAGCGCGCGCGCCTCAGCCTGAGCCGCGACCCCGCCGCGCAGGACCCGCTCGAAGCCCGCATTGACATCGAGGCGCTGGAGCGTCTGCGCGAGACGGTCTCCACGCTCGACGCCTACGAGCGCGAAGGCGCGCCGCTCTCGCTGCGCTTCGGCCTCTACGCCGGCGGGCGCGTCAACCCGCAACTGCGCGCCATCTACTTCGAGGCGCTTACGCAAAGGTATTTCAAGCCCACGCTGGCGGCGCTCGAGAAGGAGCTGAGGGCGTTCGCCGCCGGCTCGCCTTCGGCCGCGCAGCCGAACGCGCCGCGGCCGCCGGGCGCGGGCGGGCAGCCCGAGTCCGCGCCGCCGAGCGAGGAAGACACCCTGGGCAGACACTACGACCTGCTCAAAGCCTACCTGATGCTCACGTCCGAGACGGGGCGCGTCGAGCCGACCTTCCTCGCCGCGCAGCTCGCCGACTACTGGCGCCGGGCCTCGCCGCCCGACATGGAGAACGTCTCGCGCCAGCAGCTCGACTTCTACGCGCAGCAGGCCGGCCGCCCCGGCGCCCCGCGCGCGCAGGCCGACGACAAACTGGTCGCGCAGGCGCGCGCGCGCCTCGCCGCCTACCCGGCGGTCAACCGCTTTTACAAGCGCGTGACGACCGAGATCAACGCGCGCACGCGCGAGGTCACGCTCGGCTCCGTCCTCGGCGGCCGCGGCGGCGGCGTGCTGGGCGGAGCCTACACCGTGCCGGGCAGCTACACCGTCGAGGGCTTCCGCGAGCACGTCTCGCCGGCGTTCAAGTCGGCGGCCGAGGAGTTGAGCAAGGAGGACTGGGTGATGGGGGCGGCGCAGTCGGGCGCGTCCGCGACCGAGGCCGACACGGGCAAACTCTGGAGCCTCTACTTCCGCGACTACACGGACCACTGGCGGCGCTTCCTCCGCGGCACGAGCGTCAACCGCTTCAACCGGAAGGAGGACGCCGTCGCGGCCCTGAACGCGCTGACGGCGACCGACTCGCCGATGGAGCTTGTGACCGAAGCCGTCGCGCGTAACACGGACCTTTCGGCGGCGCCGCGCGGCGCGGGCTTCTTCGGCTGGCTGCGGAGCCTCTTCCGCCGCGACCACGCCTACGACACCGGCGGCAATTCGGAGGTCGAGCGCGAGTTCCGCCCCGTCATCGAGTTCGCGTCCGCCGCGAAGAGCAAGGACGCCGTCGCCGCCTCGCAGTACCGCGCCGCGCTGCAACAGGTGCTCGAACCGCTTGAGAACTCCTCGCCCACGCAGCTCGAACAGACGGCCAACGCGCTGCTCACGGGCAAGGACGACATCAACCTGCAAAAGTCCGAGCAGGCGATAGCGCGCCTGCTCGACAACTTCCGCACCGCCGCGGGGCGCGACGCCGCGGACCTCCTGAAGCAGCCGCTCGGCAACCTGCGCGCGATGCTCTACGGCGGCGGCTACGAGCAGATAGTCCGCGAGTGGCGCGACCAGCTCTACCCGGTCGCGCAGAGGCTCGAAGCCGGGTACCCGTTCACCGCCGCGGGCCCCTCCTCCGTCACGGACCTCGCGCGCTACCTCAACCCCGTGGACGGCCAGTTCACCGTCTTCTTCAACGGCCGCCTCGCCCCCTCCTTCGAGGACGTGCAGGGCCAGTGGAAGCTCAAGGAGGCCGGGGCCTTCGCCTTCTCCGACGAGTTCGTCGGCTACCTGAACAACGCGCGGCGGCTGCGCGACGCGCTCTTCCCCGCGGGCGGCAAACAGCCCGAGGTCAGCTACGACGTGACGCTGCAACCCGTGCCCGACGCCGACGTGCTGCTGGAGATAGACGGCACGCGGCTGGAGTCGCGCGGCGCGGCCCCGGCCTCGGCCAAGTTCGTCTTCCCGGCGCGCGCGGGCGGCTCTTCGGGCGCGCGCGTGGTCGTCACCCCCGGCGGGCAGGCGCAGGAGGAGCGCGCCTTCCCCGGCGAGTGGGGCCTCTTCAAGCTGCTACAGGAGGGCGGGGCGACCGCGCCGTCGAACGACAACTCGTACGCCGTCTCGCTCCGCGTCGGCTCGTCCGGCGTGCGCGCCTCCGTGCGGCCTTCGAGCGTCGTCAGCCCCTTCGAGCGCGCGCTGTTCACAAGCTTCCGCGCGCCGCGCGACGTCGGCAAGTAGGCGACGCGCCGCGCGCCCCCGAGACTTATATGACGGACGAAGCGAAAGCACTGCTCGACGCTGGGAGGCTCGCCGACGCCATCGAGGCCGTGACGCGCGAGGTCAGGGCGCGCCCCGCGGACGAAACGCGGAGGACGTTCCTCTTCGAGCTGCTGCTGTTCGCGGGCGAGTGGGGGCGCGCCCTCAAACAGCTCGACGTGCTGGCGCGGCGCGACGCGCAGAGCGAACTCGGCGCGCAGGTGCTGCGCAACAACGTCGCGGCGATGCGCGGGCGCGAGCGGCTGTTCGCCGAAGGCGTCGCGCCGCACTTCATCTCGGAGCCGACGCCCGACGTTGACCTGCACCTCTCGGCCATCGGCGAGTGGCGCGCCGGCCGGCCCGCGGAGGCGCGCAAGCTCCTCGACGAGGCGGCGGAGGCGCGCCCGCCGCTCGCCGGCCGGGTTGACGGGCGCGGGTTCGACGACTGGCGCGACGCCGACGACCTCGTCGCGCCCGTGCTCGAGCTCGTCATCTCGGACAAGTACACGTGGCTCCCGTTCGCGCAGGTGAGGCGGGTGGAGCTGGGCGCGCCGCGCCGTCTGCGCGACCTCGTCTGGTGCGCGGCGCGCGTGGAGACGCGGCGCGGCGTCGTCGGCGAGTTGTTCGTGCCGGCGCTCTACGACGGGTCGAGCCGTCACGCGGACGAGGCGGTCAGGCTCGGGCGCGCGACCGTGTGGGGGGACGAGGGCGGCCTCGCGCGCGCCGCGGGCCTGCGCCTCTTCCTCGCGGGCGCGGAGGAGGTTTCGATTTTCGAGGCGCGGCGAATCGAATTCGCTTAGAAGGGTCGAATCAGGAGTCCGGAGGTCAGAGCGTATGTCAGCGGCGTCGGAGGCGCGGGGCGCGGGGGAGGGCTACGGCGGCGCCGTCGTCAACGTCGAGTCGTTGCTGTCGCCCATCGCGGGCGAGAACCCCGCGGGCGAGAGCTTGCAGTACGACGGGCTGCACGACGAGATTCGCGAGGCGCGGCGCGCCGACGACCAGTTGGCGCAGGGCGAGTGGCGGCGCGAGCGCAAGCTGGCCGACTGGCCGCGCGTGGTCGAGCTGGCCTCGGCGGCGCTCGCCACGCGGACGAAGGACTTGCAGCTCGGCGCGTGGCTGGCCGAGGCGCTGGTTCACCTGCACGGCTTCGAGGGCCTGCGCGACGGCCTGAGGCTGATGCGCGGCCTGCAACTCAACTTCTGGGAGCACCTCTACCCGGAGAGCGACGACGGCGACCTCGAGGCCCGCGCCAACTCTCTGGCGTGGATGGACAGGCAGCTCTCGGCGGCGGTCAGGCACGTCCCCCTCACGGAGGGCGCGGGCGGCACGCGCTACACCTACGCCGAGTGGGAAGCCTCCCGGGCGTTCGACATCCCGGCCGACCTCTCGAACCTCGACTCGGACGAGCTGGAGCGCATAGGCGCCGTGCGCGAGCAGGCGCGCGAAGAGGGCAAGATAACCTCCGAGCAGTGGCGCGCGGCAAAGAACACGACGGGGCGGCTCTTCTACGAAACGACCTTCGCCGCGCTCGACGACTGCTGGGCCGAGTTGCAGGCGCTCGACGCCGTGACGGACGAAAAGTTCGCGCAGGAGACGCCGGGGCTGCGCGCCCTCCAGCGCGCGCTCGAAGACGTGCGCGCGCTGGTCGGGAAGGTCGTCGCCGAGAAGCGCGAGCTTGAGCCGGACGCCTTCCCCGAAGCGGGCGCGGGGGCCGGGGACGATTCCGGGGCGGCGGGCGACGACGCGCGGCCGCAGGACGGGGCGGGGCGGGGCGCGATTCCCGGCGCCGCGCGCGGGCCGTCGGTCGCCTCGCGCGAAGAGGCATACCGAAAACTCGCCGAGGCGGCCGCCTACTTCCGCGAGGCCGAGCCGCACAGCCCCGTCTCCTACCTCGTCGAGCGCGCCATCCGCTGGGGCCGCATGCCGCTCGAAGCGTGGCTGGCCGAGGTGATTAAAAGCGACGACGTGCTCTTCGCCCTGCAGGAGACGCTCGGCATCAAGCAGCCGCCGGACGGCGCGGGCGGGTACTCGCCCGCGGAGGGCGACGAGTAGGGTCTCGTCCCGCGCCCCGGGGCTCGCGCGTAAGGCGCGTGCAGGCCGGCGGCGCGGCGCTGCGGGCTGGGAAATTCGGGGGGGCGTGGAACGGATTTTGACAAGAGGCGTGCGCGGGCCTAAGAATGGTTCGGAACTTTACACACGGCCCTCGCCCGAAAGGCTGCCAGATGGGTCTCAAAAGCGTCAAAGCGCGTCCTCGCCAGGAAAAAGTAGCTAAAATGTCCGTTGATAACCGCGCGTAATTTGTGCTTCAATCGTTGAACGGTTTCGAGACGACGGAGAGGAAAACGCAGATGGCGAAGAGAGAGAGTACGCAGCAGAAGCTCAGCCGCGTGAGGGCGCCCCGCGTCCACATCACCTACGACGTGGAGATCGGCGGGGCCATCGAGACGAAAGACCTGCCGTTCGTCATCGGCGTGCTCGGCGACTTCTCCGGGCAGCCCGCGGAACAACTGCCGCGGCTCAAGGACCGGAAACTCATCGAGATTGACCGCGACAACTTCGACCAGGTGCTCGCGGGGATGAAGCCGCGACTCGCCTACCGCGTCGAGAACACGCTGGCCGGCGACGGCAGCAAGCTCAACGTCGAGCTGCGCTTCAACAGCCTCGACGACTTCAACCCCGACAGCGTCGTGCAGCAGATCGAGCCGCTGCGCCGCCTGGTTGACGCCCGCCGCCGCCTCTCCGACCTGCTCTCGAAGATGGACGGCAACGACCGCCTCGAAGAGCTGCTGCAGGACGTCATCCAGAACACAGGGCAGCAGCGGCAGTTGAGCCGGGCGCTCGGGCTGGGCGCCGAGGGCGCGTCGGCCGGGGGAGTGGAAGCCTCGCAGAAGGAGACGCAACCAGATGAGCAGTAAAAGCAGAGACGCGAAGGCCGAAGTGTCGGCCGCCCCCGCGGCCGGCGACGCGCAGCCCGACGGCTCGGGCCTCCTCTCGCAGATTCTCGAAGAGGGGCGGCTCGCGCAGGGCGAGTCGCAGGCCGAGCAGGCCAGGGGACTGATAGCCGAGTTCGTCCGGCAGGTGACCGAAGGGCAGATGGTCGTCTCGAAGGACGTGGAGGCCGCCATCAACGCGCGCATCGCCGAGATAGACCGCGTCATCTCGCGCCAGCTCAACGAGGTCATGCACGCCGAGGAGTTCCAGCGCCTCGAAGCCTCCTGGCGCGGGCTGCACCACCTCGTCCACGAGAGCGAGACGGGGCCGATGCTCAAGGTGCGGGTGCTCAACGCCTCGAAGAAGGACCTGCTGCGCGACCTGGAGCGCGCCGCCGAGTTCGACCAGTCGGCGCTCTTCAAGAAGGTCTACGAGGAGGAGTTCGGCACCTTCGGCGGCGCGCCCTTCGGGGCGCTCATCGGCGACTACGAGTTCTCGAACCACCCGCAGGACATCGCGCTGCTGGAGAAAATCTCGAACGTCGCGGCGGCGGCCAACGCGCCCTTCTTCGGCGCGGCCTCGCCGCAGCTCTTCGGCTGGGACAGCTTCACGCAACTGGCCGAGGTGCGCGACCTGTCGAAAATCTTCGACCGCACCGAGTACGCCAAGTGGCGCTCGCTGCGCGAGTCCGAAGACTCGCGCTACGTGGGCTTGTGCCTGCCGCACACGCTGATGCGGCTGCCCTACGGGCAGGAGACGCGGCCCGCCGAGTCCTTCAACTTCGAGGAGGACGTTGACGGCAAGGACCACCGGAAGTACCTCTGGGGCAACGCCGCCTACTCTTTCGGCACGCGGCTCACGGAGGCGTTCTCGAAGTACGAGTGGTGCGCGGCCATCCGCGGCGTCGAGGGCGGCGGGCTGGTGCAGGGGCTGCCCGTGCACACCTTCAAGACCGACGAGGGCGACGTGGCGCTCAAGTGCCCGACCGAGATAGCCATCACCGACCGGCGCGAGAAGGAGTTCTCCGACCTCGGCTTCATCCCGCTCGTCCACTGCAAGAACACCGACTACGCGGCCTTCTTCGCCGCGCAGTCGGTCAACAAGCCCAAGCGTTACGACAGCGACTTCGCCAACGCCAACGCGCGCCTCTCCTCGCAGATGCAGTACATCATGGCCATCTCGCGCTTCGCCCACTACCTGAAGGCGATGATGCGCGACAAGGTCGGCAGCTACATGTCGCGCGCCGACTGCGAGCGGTTCCTCAACGGCTGGATCAACCAGTACGTCTCGGCCGACGACACGGCGTCGGCCGAGACGAAGGCCAAGTACCCGCTGCGCGACGCGCGCATCGAGGTGGTGGACGTGGCCGGGAAGCCCGGGGCCTACAGGGCCGTCGCCTTCCTCAAGCCCCACTTCCAGCTCGACGAGTTGACGGTCAGCCTGCGGCTGGTGGCCGAACTCCCCCCGCCGCTCTCGCAGAAGTAGCCGGGCCGGGCGTGGGAATCTTTAACACGGGTGGATAAGCGGCCGAAGCAGTCTTATCCGACCAAACCGGGTTCACCTGACGGAAGGAGTGAAAAAGATGGCGGCAGTAGATTACTTCCTCAAGATAGACGGCATCGAGGGAGAGAGCCAGGACGCGACGCACAAGGGCGAGATTCAGCTCAGTTCGTGGAGCTGGGGCGCGACCAACGCCGGCACGATGCAGGCGGGCGGCGGCGGCGGCGGCGGCAAGGCTTCGATGCAGGACTTCTCGTTCTCAATGCCCGTCAACAAGGCCACGCCGAAGCTGATGCAGAAGCTGGCCTCGGGCGAGCACATCAAGAAGGCGGTGCTCACCTGCCGCAAGGCCGGCAAGACGCCCCAGGAGTACCTGAAGATAACCTTCGAGGACATCATCGTCTCGTCCTACTCGACGGGCGGCTCGCAGGGGGAGGACGGCATCCCCGACGAGCACATCTCGCTGAACTTCGCCAAGATAAACTTCGAGTACCGCGAGCAGAAGGCGGACGGCAGCCTCGGCGGGGCGGTCGTCGCCACGCACGACATGAAGCGCAACCAGACGACCTGAGCGGTTCCCAGCAGGGCGGGACATTTCCGACGAGGCGCGTGTGAGTTGTCGCTTGCTCGCACGCGCCTCGCCGTCTTAAGGCGGGCGCTGGCCGCAGGGGGCGCGGGCGAAGGCTCGGACCCCGCCCCGGCCGCGCGACGGCAGGCGACGAAAGGTTCAACTCGTATGCGAGCGAGAAGGTTGACCGCGGCCGGTGGCGCAGTAGCCCGCACCCCGTCCGCGTTGCTGCTCTGCGCACTGCTTTTGACCGGCTGCGCGGCCGGCTCCGGCTCGGCGACCGGCGCGGCCTCGCCTACGCCGGCGCGGGCTGCGGACGAGAGCCCCGCGGCGCGCGCGAACGGCGCCCCGGCGGGCGCTGCCGCCGCCGCCGTCACCCCGCCTACGCCGGCGGCGGGAACCGCCGCGCGGCAGGGTCGCGGCGCCGAAGAGAGCGCCCGCTACGAGGGCTTTTATGAAGTGTTGGGCGAGCGCCCGCGGGGCTTCGAGCAGTTCGGCAACTTCATGATTCGCGCGCCGGAGGGCGGGCGCATCTCGGGCGCGGTGGCGCCGACGGAGGGCAGGCTCTACGAGTTCGACAGCGCGTCGCTCGAAGGCGAGCGGTTCGCCTTCACGACCCGGCAGGTCGGCGGCGTCAGCTACTCGTTCGAGGGCCGCTTCCTGGCCTCGCCGCCCTTCGCGGGCGGCAAGGGCGCGGCGGTCGCGCGCGGGACGGTCAGGAAATACCGCGGCGGCAAGCAGGAGGCCGAGGCCGAGATGAGTTTCTACTACGACGAGGGCGGCGAGGGCTGACGCCCGGCCGCCGGGCCGCGCCCGGCCCGCAAGGATGTGGACACCCTGAGGGAGGCTTGAGCCCTGCCGAGGGTCATTTACAGGGACAACGTCTCCGACAGTCACGTGAGGACGATTCTGCAAAGGATCGCGGACCTCTACAACAGCGACGTGACGGTCACTTCCGGCGACCGCGACGGCGTCGTGCGGGGCAGTTCGCGGCGCAGCCTGCACCTCGCGCACCGCGCCGCCGACTTCCACGTCGCCGGCATGACGGACGCGCGCGTCTACCGCTCTCTGCAAGAGAACATCGGCAGAATCTTCGACCGGACGGAAGGCTACGAGGTCATCCACCACGGGCGCCACACCGACACCTCGGGCGAGCACATGCACGTCGGCCACTACGGTGCGGGCAGGAACGCCGGCTCCGTCCTCTTCAAGACCGAGGGGCTGACGCCGGGCACGGGCGGCGACTACGCCGTCACGCCGCGCGCCATCACGGGCAACGGCGCGCGCCCGCCGGCCGCCGGCAGGACGCCGCCCGCGGCGAACAACGTCCGCGTGAACCTGCGCGGCTCGGTCGGCCGCCGCGGCGCGAACCTCGGCGGCGACGTGGAGACGGTGCAGGCGCTCCTCAACCGCGCGCGCCGCAGGCTGCTGCGCGCCGACCCGAGCCGCGCGCTCTGGCGCGTGCTGCGCGAGGACGCCATCTGCGGCCCGCGCACCGTCGCGGCCATCGAGGCTTTCCAACGTCAGATAGTCGGCTTCCGCCGGCCCGACGGCCGCGTGGACCCGCGCGGGCGGACGCTGCGGATGCTGCTCGCCGTCAACAACGGCGACCCGGTCACGCTGCCCACGCGCATACGCCAGCAGCAGCGAACCAACGGGAACGCGAACGGAAATCGGCGCGCGCAGGACCTGGTCAACGACCCGCGCGTGCGCGCCATGCTGGACACGCTGGTCTTCGCCGAAGGCACGGGGGCGGGCTACGGCACGGTCGCCTACGGCACGGTCATCAGCGCGCCCTACAACCCGGAGCTGGTCGGGCGGCGCAACGTCGTCATTACGGACTTCAGCCGCCACCCGAACATCCTCGTGCAGGTCAACCGCACGCTCCGCAGCACGGCCGCGGGCCGCTACCAGTTCCTCCACGGCACGTGGCAGGAGTTGGGGCTTCCCGACTTCACGCCCGCCAACCAGGACGTGGGGGCCGTGATGCTGATGCGGCGGCGCGGGATGATTACGCCGCTGCTCGAAGGCGACTTCCGACAGGCGGTCTTCAACGGCGCGCGCGAGTGGGCGAGCCTGCCGACGGCGCGCGGCGTCAGCAACTACCCGGGCCAGCACGCGCGCCCCATCGAGCAGCTTGAGCGCGTCTACAACGAGGCGCTGGCGCGGCGCCGGCGGTGAGGGGGTGGCGACCGATGAAGAAACGCTCGCTCTTGGTTCTGTGGCTGCTGTTGTGCGGCGCCTGCTCGAACGCGCCGGGCGGCGAGGCCGCCGCGGGCGCGGGCCGCGCGGCCGGGGGCGGCCCCGGCTCGCCGGCGACGACGACGCGGCCCGCGGGCGGCGAGGTCTTGACGGCGTCGGCCGCGCAGGCCGCCGCGCGCCGCCCCGTCGGCGAGGACGAGCGTCGTCAACTGGACAGGGCGCTGCTCAAGGCGGCCGAGGCGGGGGAGGCGAGCAAAGTCTCGGCGCTGCTCTCGCGGGGGGCCGACGCCAACGCCGTCAACTCCGTCCGCGTCGCGCGCAGCCCCCTCACGGCGCTCATGCTGGCCGCCGTGCACGGGCACGTCGAGGCGGCGCGCGTGCTGATTGATAAGGGCGCGGACGTGAACGCCAGGGCCGACTTTCCCGAAGGCGGGCCCGCCGCCCCGCAGACCGGCGTCACCGCCCTGATGCAGGCGGCGGCGGCGGGCGACCTGCCGATGGTCGAGCTGCTGGTCGGGCGCGGCGCGGACGTGAACGCCAGAGACGGCGACGGCGTGACGGCGCTGATGGGCTCGCGAGACGGCGGGGTCATCGCGCACCTGCTCGAACACAAGGCCGACCCGAACGCGCGCGACGAGGGGGGCAACACGGCGCTCATCCTTTTGGCGAAACACTCGCGCTTCGGCGACCCTTCGGCGGCGGCCGCCGTCCGCGCGCTGCTGTCGCACGGGGCCGACGCGGGCGCCAGGAACCGCGAAGGGGAGACGGCCCTGAGCGTCGCCGAGCAGACGGGCAAGGACGATCTCGCGGCGCTGCTCAGGAGCGCGCGGGGCGCGAAGTGAAAAGGGTAGGCGCCCGGCCATCCGGGCCACGAGTTTTACACGGCGGCTTCCGCGGCCGCCTTGACGGTTCGGCCCGCTGACGGACGGGACGGGGTACGGCGCGAGTTTGTATGCCGCGAAGCGATAACGAGGTGCGCGTGACACCGTCGGTGCTCGACCGGCTGCTCGACTACGAGCCGGAGGTTTCGAGCGAGCCGGCGCCGTCGCGCGCCAAGAGCTTGCGGCAGATGAAGGAGTCCGTGCGGCGCGACCTCCAGTGGCTGTTGAACTCGCGGCAGAGTTCGTCGCTGCTGCTCGGCGGCGCGGGGGCGGACGGCCCGCTCACGGCCGAGGCCGAGCGCGAGTTGCGCAACTCGCTCGTCTGCTTCGGGCTGCCGGACTTCTCCTCGGCGAGCATCCTCAGCACGCTCGACCAGAACCGCGTCAAGCGCGCGCTCGAAGTGGCCGTGGCCACGTTCGAGCCGCGGCTGCGCGACGTGGTGGTGACGCTGCTGCCGGCGCGCGAGACGGAGCGCGCCCTGCGCTTCCGCATAGACGCGCGGCTGCGGGTCGAGCCGGCGCCCGAGCCGGTCACTTTCGACACCGTCCTCAACATACACAACGGCGAATACAGGATCGAGGCACACTGATGCGTGACGACCTGTTGGGCTACTACGAGCGGGAGTTGAACTTCCTGCGCCGCACGGGCGCAGACTTCGCGCGGCGCTACCCGAAGGTGGCCGCGCGCCTCCTGCTCGAACCCGACAAGTGCGAAGACCCGCACGTCGAGCGCCTGATAGAGGGCGTCGCCTTCATGGCCGGGCGCATCCAGCTCAAGCTGGACGACGAGTTCCCAGAGCTGACCGAATCGCTCCTCAACGTCCTGTACCCGCACTACCTCGCGCCCGTCCCCTCGGCGACCGTGGCGCGGTTCTCGCTCGACCCGCATCAGGGCAAGCTGACGAGCGGTTACACGGTGGCGCGCGGCACGACGCTCTTCTCGCAGCCCGTTGACGGCTCGCCCTGCCGCTTCCGCACCTGCTACCCCGTGACGGTCTGGCCGATTGAAGTGGCGGCCGCACGTTTGGAGTCGCTCGACCCCGTTGACACGCGCGGCCACTGGTCGGAGGCCGTCCTGCGCCTCTCGCTGCGCTGCTTCAACAACACGACCCTCTCCGACCTCGCGCGCGCCGAAGCCTCGCACGGCGCGCCGGGCCGCGAGCGCGAGGCGGGGCCGCTCGAACGCCTGCGCTTCTGTCTGAGCGGGGAGCCGCAGTTGGCCTACCCCGTCTACGAGATGGTCTTCAACAACGCGACGCGCGTCGAGCTTCGCGCCGGCGGCCGCGCCCGCGAGGCGGCGGGACGCCAAACGTCGCCGCCCTCCGCCGCCGCCGTCTCGCTCGGGCGTGACGCCATCAGACAGGTCGGCTTCTCGGACGAAGAGTCGCTGCTGCCGCACACGCCGCGCAGCTTCGCCGGCTACCGCCTGCTCGGAGAATACTTCGCCTTTCCCGAGAAGTTTCTCTTCTTCGACGTGGAGGGCGTGGGCGCGGCGGCGCGCTCCGCCGCCTTCGGCGAGCAGTTCGAATTGCTCGTCTACCTGCGCGACGTGGCGCCGCCGCGCGCCGCCGTTGACCGCAGCCTGTTTCACCTCGGCTGCACGCCCGTCGTCAACCTCTTCTCCAAGCTGGCCGAGCCGGTGCAGGTCAACGGGCGGCAGCACGAGCACCGCGTCATCGCGGACGTGCACAGGCAGACGGGCACGGAGATTTACTCTGTGGACGAGGTGACGACCGTGGACCCGCACCAGCAGCGCGTCCGCCGCTTCCACCCGTTCTACTCCTACCGCCACGCCGACAACCCCGGCGGCGAGCAGGTCTTCTGGTACGCCACGCGCCGCCCTTCCCAGGCCCCCGAAGACCCCGGCACGGAGGTCTTCATCTCGCTCGTTGACTTAGGCTTCAACCCGCGCGCGCCGGCCGCCGAGACGCTGTCGGTGCGCGCCACCTGCACCAACCGCGACCTGCCGGGCCGGCTCCCCTTCAGGTCGCGCGACGGCGACCTCGACCTGGAGCGGGCCGGGCCGCTGGCGCGCGTGCTCTGCCTGCGCAAGCCGACCGAGGCGGTGCGCCCGCCGCTGCGCCGCGCCGCGCACTGGCGCCTGATCTCGCACCTCTCGCTCAACTACCTGTCGCTCGTCGCCGCCGACCCCGACGGCGCGCCCCGCGCGCTGCAAGAGATACTGCTGCTCTACGACCACCTGAACACGGCGGCGACGCGCAAGCAGGTCGGCGGCATCAGTCGCATCGAGAGCCGGCGCGTGACGCGCCAGGTGGGCCGCCGCGTCGGCGAGGGCTACGTGCGCGGCGTCGAGACTACGCTCACGTTCGACGAGGAGAGTTTCGTCGGCGGCGGCCTCTACCTGTTCGCCTCCGTGCTCGAACGCTTCCTCGGCCTCTACGCCTCGGTCAACTCGTTCACGCAGCTGGTGGCGAACGTCAAACAACGCGAGGGGGTCTTAAAGCGATGGCCGCCGAGGGCGGGCGAGCAGTGGATGCTCTAGACGAAATCCTCTTCGAGGAGCCGTACCGCTTCGAGTTCTTTCAGGCCGTGCGCCTGCTGGAGCGGCTCTTCCCCGAGCGCGAGCCCGTGGGCCGCAGCGGCGGCGCGCCGGCCGCCGAGGTGGTGCGCTTCCGGACGCGCGCGTCGCTCGAATTCCCGGCCAGCCAGATTCACGCCCTCGACGAAGGCCGCGCCCCGGCCGACGACGACGCGGAGGCGGCCGGCGGCGGCGCGCGCGACGAAGAGCGCCCGCAGATGTTCGTCAACTTCATGGGGCTGACCGGGCCTTCGGGCACGCTCCCGGCGCACTACACGGAGCTGCTGGCCGAGCGCGCGCGCTACAAGGACACGGCCTACTGGGAGTTCCTCGACATCTTCAACCACCGCCTGATTTCGCTCTTCTACCGCGCGTGGGAGAAGTACCGCTTTCACATCGCGTACGAGCGCGGCGCGGGCGAGCGGCTGACCGAGTACCTGTTCGACCTCGTCGGGTTAGGCACGCCGGGCCTGCGCGGGCGCTCGGGCGTGCCGGACGAGGGGCTGCTCTTTTACGGCGGCCTCATCGCGCAGCGGCCGCGCTCGGCGGCGGCCGTCTCGGCCGTCCTCGGCGACCACTTCGGCGTGCCCGTGCGGGTCGAGCAGTTCGCGGGCCACTGGCTCGCGCTCGACGACGCGAGCCTCACGCGGCTCGGCGAGGCCAACAGCGAGTTGGGCGTGGACGCCGTCGTCGGCTCGCGCGTCTGGGACAGCCAGTCGAAATTCCGCCTCAGCTTCGGCCCGCTCGGCCTCCGCGAGTTTCTGCGCTTCCTGCCGGACGGCGCGGCGCTCGGCGCGGCGGCGAAGGTGACGCGTCTGCTGGTCGGCCTCGAATTCGATTTCGACGTGGAGCTGCGCCTGCGCGCCGCGGAAGTCCCTGAATGCCGCCTCGCGTCGGGGGGCGCCGGGGGGCCGATGCTCGGCTGGACTTCGTGGTTGAAGACGCGCGACTTCGCCGAAGGCCAAGACCCGCGCGTCGTGCTGCCCGTGAAGGAGTGACGAAAGGGCGGCCCGCCGCCCCGCGCCGGCCGCCGCGCGGCGGCGAGCGGGCCGCGGGTTCGGAAGCCGCGGCGCGGCGCGCGGCGAGTCTCTACAGTTTATGAACGTGAACCTGAAAGCGCTGGTCGGCCGGCTGAACGACACCTGCCGCGGCTCGCTCGAAGCGGCGGCGGGCCTCTGCCTTTCGCGCACCAACTACGACGTGGAGGTCGAGCACCTGCTCGTCAAGCTGCTCGACGCGGCGGACACCGACCTCGCGCGCGTCCTGCGCCATTACGAAGTGGACGAGGCGCGGCTCACCGCCGACTTGCAGCGCGCGCTCGACCGCCTGAAGACCGGCAACTCGCGCACGCCCGCGCTGTCGCCCCGACTCCCGCGCTGGTTCCAGGAGTCGTGGCTGCTGGCCTCCGTCGAGTACGGGGCGACGAAGGTTCGCTCGGGCCACCTCCTGCTCGCGCTGCTCTCGTCGGACGACCTGGCGCGGCTCGCGCGCGAGGTGTCGCGCGAGTTCGGGCGGGTATCGGCTGAGTCGCTTCGGGAGAACCTGCGGGAGCTTGCCGCGGGGACGGGCGAGGACAGAGACGCCGCGCCACAGCCCGACCGGGCGGCGGGCGACGGCGGCGGGCAGACGGCTTCGACGCCGGCCGCCGGCAAGACGCCCGCGCTCGACCAGTACACGATTGACCTGACGGCGCGCGCACGCGCGGGGCAGGTGGACCAGGTGCTCGGGCGCGACTTCGAGATTCGGCAGATAGTGGACATCCTGACGCGGCGGCGGCAGAACAACCCGATACTGACGGGCGAGGCGGGCGTCGGCAAGACGGCCGTCGTCGAAGGCTTCGCGCTGCGCGTCGCCGAGGGCGACGTGCCGGAGCCGCTGCGCAACGTCTCGGTGCGCACGCTCGACCTCGGCCTGTTGCAGGCCGGCGCGGGCATCAAGGGCGAGTTCGAGAACCATTTAAAGAGCGTCATCGAAGAGGTCAAGGCTTCGGCCCGGCCCGTCATCCTCTTCATTGACGAGGCGCACACCATGATAGGCGCTGGCGGGCAGGCCGGGCAGTCGGACGCGGCCAACCTCTTGAAGCCCGCGCTCGCGCGCGGCGAACTGCGCACCGTCGCCGCGACCACCTGGGCCGAGTATAAGAAGTACTTTGAGAAGGACGCCGCGCTGGCCCGCCGCTTTCAGGTCGTGAAGGTGGGCGAGCCGGACGAGGAGTCCGCCATCATCATGATGCGCGGGCTGGTCGCTGCCCTCGAACGTCATCACCAGGTGCGCATCCTAGACGAGGCGGTCGAAGACGCCGTGCGCCTCTCGCACCGCTACATCACGGGGCGTCTGTTGCCGGACAAGGCCGTCAGCGTGCTCGACACGGCGGCGGCGCGCGTCCGCATCGGCCAGGCCGCCACGCCCCCGGCAGTCGAAGACGCCGAGCGCCGCCTCTCCCACGTCGGCGCGGAACTCGACTCGCTCGAACGCGAAGAGGCCGCGGGGGCCAACCACTCCGAGCGTATCGGCGCGCTGCGGCGTTCGCGCGCCGAGACCGAGGCCACGCTCTCGGAGTTGCGCGCGCGCTGGGAGCGTGAGCGCGAACTCGTCGCGCGGCTGCGCGAAGTGCGCGCGAGGCTGGAGGACGGCCCGGCCGCCGTTGACGGCCCGAAGTCGGGAGGGGGCGGCGCGGCGGAATCGGTCAACGCCGAAGCAAACGGCGCCGACGCCGTCAACGCGCAGGCCGTCAAGGCGGAGGCCGCCGTCTCAAGCGTCACGAACGTCGCGCCGGCGGCCGCGAAGGGGGCGAGGTCGAAGAAGAAGAAGCGGGGCGCCGACGCGTCGGGCGGCGCGCGGGGTGACGGCGGCGCTTCGCAGGGTGACGGAGACGCGTCGCACGGTGACGGCGACGAGCGCGCGGCGCTGCGGCGTCAGCTCGCGGAGTTGACGCGGGAGCTGGCCGGGGTGCAGGGCGAGACGCCGCTCGTGCAGCCGCACGTCAACTCGCAGACCATCGCCGAAGTCATCTCGGGCTGGACGGGCATCCCCGTCGGGCGGATGTTGGCCGACGAGATAAAGACCGTCCTCGCTCTCGCCGACCGCCTCGAACAGCGCGTCGTCGGGCAGCGCCACGCGCTCGACGCCATCGCGCGGCGGATACGCACCGCCCGCGCGCGCCTCGTAGACCCGCGCCGCCCCGTCGGCGTCTTCCTGCTCGTCGGCCCCTCCGGCGTCGGCAAGACCGAGACGGCGCTGGCGCTCGCCGAGGCGCTCTACGGCGGCGAGCGCAACCTCGTCTCCATCAACATGAGCGAGTATCAGGAGGCGCACACCGTCTCATCGCTCAAGGGGTCGCCGCCCGGCTACGTCGGCTACGGCGAGGGCGGCGTGCTGACCGAGGCCGTCAGGCGCAGACCTTACTCAGTCGTCCTGCTCGACGAGGTGGAGAAGGCGCACCCGGACGTGATGGAACTCTTCTATCAGGTCTTCGACAAGGGCGAGCTGGAGGACGCGGAGGGGCGGGAGATAGACTTCAAGAACACAGTCATCCTCCTGACCTCGAACGTCGCCACCGACCTCATCATGGGGCTTTCGGCCGACCCGGAGACGCGCCCCGAGCCCGAGGCGCTGGCCGACGCGATACGCCCCGAGCTGCTCAAAGTCTTCAAGCCCGCGCTGCTCGGGCGCATGGCCGTCGTCCCCTTCTACCCGCTCCCTGACGACGCGATGCGCCAAATCATCCGGCTGCAACTCGGGCGCATCGGGCGCCGGCTGGCGGAGAACCACAGGGCCGAGTTCGCATACGAGGACGCGCTCGTCGAGGAGATAGCCGCGCGCTGCCGCGAGGTCGAGTCGGGCGCGCGCAACGTTGACCACATCCTGACGCGCACGCTGCTGCCCGAACTCTCTGGGGAGTTTTTGTCGCGCATGGCGGGCGGCGAACAGGTCACGCGCGTGGGCGTAGGCGTCGGGCCGGGCGGGGAGTTCGTCTACGACGTGTCTTGAGGGCGCGCCGCGCGGCGGCGCGCGGTGTTAAAATGCGACCGGAACAGGAGGCTTCGCACTTGGCAGGCTCGCGCAGACCCGGACTCCTCGGCACAGACCCGCTGGCGCCCTCGCCGCGCACGCCGGGTCTGCTCGGCGCGAACGACGCGGGCCAGCCCTCCTGGCGCCACCTGCCGCGAGTCGTCGGCGACACGCCGGGGCTCGTCGGCGCGAACGACTGGGCCGACCCGCGCCTCGGTTTCGCGGCCGTCCCGGCGGCCTTCGTGCCGCAGACGGCCGAGGAGAGCTTCACCAAGGTCGCGGCCGACAAGATGTGGGACTTGTTCAAAGACCACCCGAATCAGGCGGGGAGCAACCGCAAGCGGTGGCTGCTGCGGCGGGGGCTGCCCGACGACACGGAGGGGCGGCAGCGGACGGACTGCATCACCTACGTCAGGGCCGTGCTCGTCGCGGCCTACGAGCACCTGGGACAGAGGGCCAACGCCGCCGGGGTCAAGAGGGCGCTCGCGCCGAACGGCCTCGGCACGGACCTCGCCGACTACCTCGTCCGCCGGCTCGGCTGGAAGGCGCACTACTGGAACCCGGACGTAAACCACCCGCGCGACTTCGACTACCCGAAGCACAACTACAGCTACTGGAACACGCTCAAGCACGGCGTCTACTACGCGGGCAACTACCGCACGAGCGTCCCCGTCCGCGGCTTCATCGTCAACTACAGGCCCGTCGCGGACTACGCCAACCCGGCCTACGAGGACAAGGCGCGCGGGAAGAAGCACAACTACCCGACCGCCCCGGAGACCGCCGCCTACGAGCGGTTCAAGCAGGTGAAGTTCGCCTTCGGCCTCGCGCACGGCGGCGACCACACCTTCCTCTATTCGGACGCACACATCTTCGAGGTGCACTGGAACGCGCTCGGCGACGACGACTACAAGGAGCACGTTGACGCCGACGGCGACGACCTCTACGAGCGTTCGCCCTTCGACGCCTTCGGCTGGCACTCGGGCCTGATGGTCGTCCCGCCCGACGCGAAGTTCGAGTCGGACCAGAAGACCGCGCCGCCGCCGCAGCAGCCCGACGCGAGGAGGCGCGCGTGATGAACAGGCGCGCCCTGGCGTGGCTCCTCCTCTTCGCGCTCGCCGCCTGCACGGCCGGGCAGAGCGTCCCGCGCGAACGCGCCGCGCCCGCGCCGTCGCAGGAGCCCGCGCCGCGCCGCGCCGCCGCGGAGACGTTCTCCGCCGGCCACATGTACTGGGCGACGCCGCAGCCCGTGCTCTGCAAGGACTGGTACGTCGTCCTCGGCGGCGCCGTCGTCGAAACGCACCGGGAGGCGATGCCCGGCCTGACGAAAGAGCGCCACACGGCGGGCACGCTCAGGGTCGAGCGCGTGTTCATGAGCCTGCCGACGAAGAACGAGGCCGCGCCCGGCGCGGGCGTCGCCTACTTCAAGTCGGAGGCGTTCGACGGGCTGAAGCGCGGCGACAAGGTGATCGTCTTCGTCAACGAGTACGACGGCGGCTACGGCATCGTCGAGGCCGCGGGCAGCAACACGAAGCTCGGGATTAAGGTGCGCAGTTGGGACGACCCCATCGTCAGGGCCGTCGAAACGCTGACGCGCGACCCGCAGGCGGCGCGGTTCCCCGAGGGCCGGCGCGAGGTCTTGAAAGACCCCGAGCAGGCGAAGGCGTGGCGCCCCTTCGCCGGGAAGGGCGCGGCGGGCGGCGGGTGCCTGCCGTGAGCGGGAGGGCGGCGGGGAGGGTGGCAGTATGAGCACATACACGCAAGTCGAAAGGCCCATTCAGATAGTCACGCCGCTCGGCGAAGACGTGCTGCTGCTCGAAGCGCTCGAAGGGCGCGAGGCCGTCTCGCGCCCGTTCAGCTTCGAGCTGAGCCTGCTCTCCGAGCAGCGGCAGATAGACTTCGAGGCCGCCGTCGGGATGCGCGCGACCATCAAGTTCGTCCACGAGGGCGGCTGCCTGCGCTACCTCAACGGCCACGTCGTCTCCTTCTCGCAGGGCGCCTCGGTGCAGAACCTCTACCGCTACCGCGCCACGCTCGTCCCGTGGCTCTGGCTCCTGAGCTACTCGGGCGGCAGCCGCATCTTCCAGCACAAGAGCGTGCCGGAAATCGTCTCGCAGATTTTCCGCGAGCGCGGCTTCTCGCAGGACTTCTCCCTGCGGCTCGGCGGCTCCTACGAGCCGCGCGAGTACTGCGTGCAGTACCGCGAGACGGACTTCGGCTTCGTCTCGCGCCTGTTGGAGGAGGAGGGCATCTGCTACTTCTTCGAGCACGCGGAGGACAAGCACACGCTCGTGCTCACCGACCAGTCGAGCAAGTTCGTCCCCTGCCCGAACCAGCCCGTCGCGCGCTACCACACGACCGCCGACGACCACCTCGACGAAGACTCGGTCGCCACCTGGACTCTCGGCCAGCAGGTGCGCACCGGCAAGTACACGGCGCGCGACTTCAACTTCGAGCAGCCGCGCTTCGACCTCCTGGCGACCATCACGGGCGGCGACAAGCGGCGCTTCGAGCAGTACGACTACCCCGGCGAGTACCTGACGCGCTCGCTCGGCGAGCAGCTCGTCCGCGTGAGGATAGAGGAGCAGGACGCCGCGCGCGTGGCCGCGACCGGCACGAGCGACTGCCGCGCCTTCACCGCCGGCTACAAGTTCGAGCTGGCCGACCACTACCGCCCGGACGCCAACCGCGCCTACGTGCTCCTGTCCGTCACGCACTCGGCCTACCTGCCCGCCAACTACGAGGCGAGCGCGGGCGGCGGCGGCGCCAGCTACCAGAACGAGTTCGTCTGCATCCCCCACACGGCGACGCCCTACCGCCCGCCGCGCACGACGCCCGTCCCCGTCGTGCAGGGCACGCAGACGGCGACCGTGGTCGGCCCGGCGGGCGAGGAGATTTACACCGACAAGTACGGGCGCGTCAAAGTTCAGTTCCACTGGGACAGGGAGGGCAGGTACGACGAGAACAGCTCGTGCTGGGTGCGCGTCTCGCAGCCGTGGGCGGGCAAGGGCTGGGGCGCCATCTCGGTGCCGCGCATCGGGCAGGAGGTGGTCGTGGACTTCCTCGAAGGCGACCCCGACCGCCCGCTCGTCGTCGGGCGCGTCTACAACGCCGGCCAGATGCCGCCCTACGCGCTCCCCGCCGAGCAGACGAAGAGCACCATGAAGACCCTCTCGTCCAAAGGCGGCGGCGGCTTCAACGAGCTGCGCTTCGAAGACCGCAAAGGCGCCGAGCAGATATTCATCCACGCCGAGCGCGACGAGGACATCCGCGTCAAGAACGACCTGCGCGAGTGGGTCGGGCGCGACACGCACCTCATCGTCAAGCACGACCGGCTCGAAGAGGTCGAGGGCGAACAGCACCTCACCGTCGGCGGCGACAAGAGCGAGAAGGCGGGCGGCGCCATCTCGCGCGCCGCGGGGGCCGACATACAGGAGAAGGCCGCCGGCCGCTACGCGCTCGCCGCGGGCAGCGAAATCCACCTCAAGTCCGGCGCCAACCTCGTGCTCGAATCGGGCGCGACCGTCACGCTCAAGGCCGGCGGCGGCTTCATCACCATCGGTCCCGCGGGCGTCAACATCACCGGCGTCAAGGTCAAAATCAACAGCGGCGGCGCGCCCGGCGCGGGCTCCGGCTCGTCGCCCGAGACGCCCCGCAGGCCGCTCGAAGCCGACAGAGACGACCCCGGCCAGGTCTCCAACGTCCTCCCGCGTCCCGCGGCCTACGGCCCCCAGGCCACGGCGCTCAAGAACGCCGCACGGAGCGGCGCGCCCTTCTGCGAGGTGTGCCAGCAATGAGCCGCCGCGCCCGGCGCTGATTACGTACGCGACCCGTGATGAGCCTCGCACAGCAACTCCGCCGCCACCTCTTCGCCGACGCCCACGCGCGCGTCTTCGCCGTGCTCGACGGCGCGGCCATCCCCGACCTGCTCCCCAGACTCCACGACGAGCGCCCCGACTACGAATGCCTCTACCGCGGCGAACTCGCCCCCGACCTCGCCGAAGTCGCCCCCTACCTCGTCCAGCTCGAACCCGACGCCGCCTTCACCGGCTGGCTCCTCCAGAACGGCTGGGGCCACAACTGGGGCGTCTTCGCCACCGCCGACAACGGCGCCGACCTCCGCGCCCTGCGCCGCCACTTCCGAACCTTCCTCATCGTCCACGATGAAGAAGGCCGACCCCTCTACTTCCGCTTCTACGACCCCCGCGTCCTGCGCGTCTACCTCCCGACGTGCGGCGCAGAAGAGTTGACGAAAATTTTCGGCTCCGTCACCGCTTATTTACTCGAAGATTGTGAATCAAACAACGTGCTTAACTTTCGTTTAGAGTCGAATTCCTTGCGACAGGAGAAGGCGTCACTTAATCATCTTTAGACGTGGACTTATGTGGGAACGCCGGCCGTCGGCCTTCACGCGTGAGCGGCTGAATCGGAGGGGTGGTGATGGACAAGGATATCGTCGTCGATGGGGCCACTATCGAATGCACGGGGGGCACGCACAGGTCGTTCCTCGTCGTGCCCCCGAGCCTCAAAATAGAGGTGGACGCGGCCAACGCGGCGAACATCACGCACCATAAACCCGCGAACATTCTCAACTTCGGTCTGTGTAAGCTCCAGCCCGGCCAGCCGCCGTGCCAGCCGGTAACTCCTGCCCCCTGGACTCGCGGCGAACCGTCCATCGAGTTCGGGATAGAGCCTGTGCTCGACACGGACTCGACGTGTCGGTGCCACCGCGCCCCGGGACTAATCCGCATCGTCACCTCGGGACAGCGTAACCCGTTCTTATCTGTGAACTGCCGGAAGCCATACTCGACTCTGGCCGAGGAGGCGGCGGACAAGTATCGCCGAGCTCTGACGGATGAATATTTGGCTCAACTGGAAGCGGAGGAAAGGGAGGCGAGTAAAGGCCCCGGCTTTTGGCAGAAGGCTGCCGGCGCTTTGGCCGATTTGGCGCCCTTCGCGGGAACCGCAAAAGGGATTGACGAGGCTATCGTGGGGTACGACCCGTTTGAAGAGCGAGAGCTTTCGACCGCGGAACGAATCTTCGGGGCCATACCGGGCAGTAAGTATTTAAAAAGGGGAGGCGAAGGCGTCGGCGCCGGATGGAGGAGGGTCAGGGGGGGCGGGGATGGTGCCGCAGATAGGGCGGGCCGAGAGGCCGCGGAGAGGGCGTCGCGGGAGGCTGCGGAGAGGGAGAGCCGCAGAATCGCCAGCGGACACGCGTGGAAAAAACATCGAGACCAATTCCCCGAACTTCGTGACGAGGAGGAGTTCGCCAAGCACATAAACAACATTATGCAGAACCCGAGCGCTGTGAGGACAGACCTCGGTGGGGGTAGAAGGGCATACTGGGACGAAAGGAGTCGTACGGTGGTGATTACTAATCCGAAAGACCCGGACGGCGGGACGACCTTCAAACCGAAAAACGGGAAAAAGTATTTCGATGATTTGGATTGAGAACTTTAGGGGGAATATTGAGATGATAGCGGAGAAGAATCAGGACGACTCGATTACCATGAGGCTGTCTGAAGGTGAGGTCTACATACTGAAGAACGCCTTGAACGAGGTCTGTAACGGGATAGACGTGCCGGAGTTTCAAACGCGCATGGGCGTCGAGCGGGATGAGGTCGAAGCATTGCTCGGTCAGATGAGCAGCTTCTTGAGAAACCTGCGCGCTAAGTAACCTCAATAATGCTCTCCGCAGATGTTTGCGATGGCGATGAGCGACCCGCCGCCCGGGGCGTCAGGGGTTGAAACGTATTGTGGGGTTTATGATGTTGAAGATACGCAAGGAGCAGTTCGAGGCTTTTGAGCCGAAGACGGACGAGGAGGTGGTGGAGTTCATCGCGGGGCATTTGCGCGAGGAGATTCCGGAGGTGGTGGGCGACCTGCCGAGTCTGCCGGAGATGGTGAGGAGCGGGGTGGCGCGCGCGCGCGGGCACGGGCTGAGGTCGCTGGGGGATTTGACGGCCTTCGTGTCCATCATGTTCGAGGTGGCGCCGACGTTCGACGAGCAGCCGGAGTTGCGGCGGGTGCTGGAGGACGAGGGCGCGCCGGCGGGCGGGCGGCTCGACGCGCTGTTCGACGAAGAGTTGGAAGGGGCGTGGGAGGAGGCGGCGCGCTACGACGGCGCGGCGTGGGCCGAGGCGTGGTTCCCGGAGTTGAAGAAGGCCGAGGTGTAACGTTATGGGGGCGGAGCTGCGAAGGGCACAGAGCGGCGAAGTGCAGCGCGCCGAGCGCGACCTGGAAGCTCTCAACAGCGAGCTGAAGCTCGACCTGGCGCAGGCGGCGATAGACGTCGCCGGCATCGCCGACCCGACGCCTATCAGCGATGTGGTCGGCGCGGGCCTCAGCCTGTTCAGGGGCGACTTCGTCGGCGCGGGGCTGTCGCTCATCTCCGCCGTGCCCTACGCGGGCGACGCGCTCGGCAAGACGGCCAAGGGCGCGCGACTCGCCAAGAAGATCAACGACCTGAAGCGGCGCATCGAGGCCGGGGTGGCCGCGGTCAACCTGCTGCGGAGGACGGCCAGCCCGGCGGCCAGGAGGGCGGCGGCCGCGACCGTGCGCGCGCGGCGCAGCGCCTCGAACCGCGTGATACACGGGTGCACGCGCGACTTCAACACGAGGCTGCCCGCCGACGGCAAGGGCGCGTGGGGCGGGCAGAAGGGCAACTCGCGCTGGACGCCCGACCCGGCGGTCTACCCGAACGGCAGGCCGGTCACGTACCGGAACGGCTACCCGGACTTCTCCCCGCACGCGCGCCAAACCGTGCGCATAGAGATGAGCCCGACGGGGAACCGCGCCGCGGACTTCAGGGCCGCCGACGCCGAGGTGCGCAGGCAACTGAACGACCCTAACTGGCGTAAGCCTGACAACATGACCTGGCACCACCACGAGGACGGGACGACGATGCAGCTCGTCCCGAGGGACATACACCAGCCGGCGCAACACACGGGCGGCGTGGACATCGTGACGGACCCCGGGTACTAGCGCCCGCGCGCGCAGGGAGTCGGAAGATGGAAGTGAAGATTGCCGGGTCGAAAAGAAAGTTGACCGAGGACGAGTTGAAACGCGCCGAGGGCGTCGTCGGCGCGCCGCTCCCCGAGGAGTACAGGCGCTTCCTCCTCAGGCACAACGGCGGCTACCCGGAGCCGGGCGACTTTCGCATCGAGTGGACAGACCCGCGGCTCGCGCGCGCGTGGCGCATCAGCACGGTGGCCGACTTCCACGCCCTCGACGACGGCGCGACCCTCGACCTGCTCAGGGACTTCAAGACTTTTCAGGGGCGCATCCCGAAAGGCACGCTGGCCGTCGCCCTCGACCCCGGGGGCAACGTCGTGCTGCTCGGGCTGGCGGGCGAGCACCGCGGGAGGGTCTTCTTCTGGGTCAACAGCCTGCCCGCCGAATACGACGAGACGGACTTCGCCAACCTCGGGCGCGTCGCCGACGGCTTCGACGCCTTCATCGGCTCGCTCTTCGACTCGGGGGCGGAGTGACGCCCACGCACTTCGATAAAGTCCGCCCGACCTACATAGAAAATTGGAGCGCCGCGCTCGCCCAGCTCTCCATCCCGCAGACGGACATCCCGCTCAGCCTGGCGGAGGCGCGCGCCCTTGCGGAGCGCAATCTCGGGCGGCGCGGCCACCCGGCGGGCGAGCCCGACCCGCACGTCAGCGCCGTCGCCGAAAGGTTGGAGTCGGCGCTCGCCGCGTACCGCGAAGGCGCCTTCGTGCGGCTCGGCTCGCGCAGCGCAAAGGACTCGCGCTTCGCGCGGCTTCACGGCCTCAGGGTTTTAAACTCGGACGCCGCCATCCGGATGCTGACGGGAGACTCCCGGCGAATCGCTTACGACCTCGGCCTCGCCCTGCGTCACGGCTACGCGCCGCACGTCTTCGCCCGCCGCTGGTACGAGATACCGGCCTGGGCCGAGTTCCGCTGCTTCATGAAGGGGAGGGAACTGGTCGGCGTCTCACAGTACGACTGTCGAAACCTCGGGCGCCGCCCGGAGATAGCCGAAAGGGCCGGGGAGATAAAAGCCGCGATTGAAGAGTTCTCCGAGAGGGTCGGCGCGGCGGCGCACCTCGCGGACTTCGTGTTCGACGTTTTCTTAAACTTCGGCGAAGCGGGGCGGGGCCGCGCCGCCCGCGTCACGCTTCTGGAGTTGAACCCGTTCCTCCCGGCGACGGACGCCTGTCTCTTCAGCTGGCGCGACGGCGGAGACTTCGACGGTTCCTTCCGGTTTCTATAAACGTCTCGCCGCGGCGGCCGTGTGAAGCGGCCGTGAGGCGGGCTGACGCCCCGGCGGCCTTTCGCTTCGACTTCGGTTCGTAGTTACTGCCCGAACCTCTTCCGGTACTCGTCCGAGTTGATGAACGCCTTGACCATCTCCGCTTGTATGAAGTCTCCCCCGAACCGGTCGAGCTTTCGGAGCCAGAAGTCGTAGCCGGCGTAGTCGGTGTCGGGCGCTGCGTCGGGGCTTCTCCTCAGGTAGCCGAAGTACTGCATCAGCACGAACGCCTTGCGTGTCTCGGCGCCTGAAAGGTCGGGGTCTTCGGCCACGGCCCGCAGCGCCTGAGCCCTGGTCTTCAGCCCCCCCTTCAGTTCGCCGACGAGCGCGTCCCTCTCCGCCTGCGAGAGCGCCCCGCCGGCGTTCGCGTTCAGCGCGTCCACGTACTGCTCGGGCGTCATCGCCGGCGGGTGTGCCGCGACGAAACGCAGGGAGGCGGCCATCCGGTCGAAGTACGCGCGCTTGTTCCGTTCCAGCGTCAGCTCCCAGCCTTCCGCGTTGACGACCAGACCGTCCCCGATGACCTGCGCGTCCTGAAGCGTCTCGTCGGAGGTGATGGGCACGGGCTTGCCGTCGAGGTCGCCGAAGGCGGCCTTGTGCGTGAGGTGCGCGAGGAAGCCGGTCTGCTGAAACTCGATGGAGAGGAAGAAGGCCGCCGAGACGTTGACGCGCCTGACCTCGCGGCACTGTGCGTCCGCGCCGCAGGAGTCAATCTCGTTCGTCCAGAAGGCGAGCCCCGCGGCGTCTGGGTCGCGCGAAAGGAAGTCGCGGTAGTGCTGGCGCACGAAGAACGAAGTGTCATCGGCCGGGTTCGTCCCGGCGGCCGCGTCGTTACTGTTGATGGTGATTGACACGACCGAGGGCGAGCCCAATTCGCAGTCCACGGCGTCGCCGAGCCTTATGTCGAAGGTTTCAGGGTCTTCGACCAGCGCGTCGTCTGTGACGAAGACTGTGACGGTCTTGCTCGCCTCCCCCGGCTCGAAGCGCAGCGCGCCGAGCGTCCGGTTGTAGTCGGTCCTGCCGGAAGCCGCGCCGTCGCCCGTCGAATAGTTCACCGTGGAGGCGCGTGAAAGGTCCCCGGCGCGCGTCACCTGCGCCCGAACGCTCCCGTCCGACTCGTTGACGGCCAGCGCCCCCGCGCCGAATTGCACGGCGGGGGCGTCGTCGTCGGTGATTACGCCGACGGCCTCGCCGTCCTCGATGACGCAGTTCTGCGGCTGAGAGAGTTTGATAAAGAAGTGCTCGTCGGGCTCGCTGATGAGGTCGGCGCGCAGGGGGACGGCGATTGTACCGGTCGTCTGGCCGGCGCCCAAGAAGGCCCTGCTCTGGACGAAGCGGTAATCATCGCTTGCGGTCGCCGTTCCGTCCGAGGAGACGTAGTCAACAATCACCATCCGGCCGCTGGGGGCCGAGAGCGAGAGTGTGAAGACGGCGAAAGTGTTGGCGAAGGGCGAGTCGTCCTCGGCGACCGTGACGTCCTTGATCGAGATGGACGGCGGCGGGTCGTCGTCCACGACCTTGACGACGCCGAAGTCGTCGCCGATGCGCGCGTTGAGCGGGGAGTAAAGGCGCACGACGAACGTCTCTTCATTCTCGTCGAGCGGGTCGTCGTGGACGGGGATGCTTAAAGTCTGGGCCGTCTCCCCCGGCCGGAAGATGAGAGTCCCCTCTAGGGGCGTGAAGTCCCTTTCGGGATAGGCGTCGAGGCTCGCGGCGCGTGTCGTGTAGTTCACCCGGACGACCTGCGCGCTCGCCGCCGACAGCCGGACGGTCACTTGCGCGGGCGGCGTCCCCTGCGCGCTCTCGGCCACCGTCACGTCGTCGGCGGACAGGCAGGGCAGCGGAGTCCCCTCGCTGAAGAGGATGCCCATGGCGTTGGAGCGTAGCCCGTTGGCCGCGAGGTCGGCGCGCCCGTCGGCGTTGAAGTCGTGCGCGACGAGCGGCAAGAAAGAGTCTTCGGCTTCGACGCGGACGGCGGGGCCGAACGCGCCGCCGCCGTCGCCCGAGAGGACGAAGGCCCAGCGGAACGTGGCGAAGGCGAGGTCCGTGTTTCCGTCGCCGTCGAAGTCGCCGGCCGTGATGGGGCCGGGGGAGGCTTCGGCTCGGTAGACCACGGCCGCCGGGGCGAAGCCTCCCGCGCCGTCGCCGAGCAGCACCGAAACGCTTCCCGCGTCGCCACCCTGTAGCGCCGGGTGGCTGGTGACGGCGACGTCCTTTTTCCCGTCGCGGTTGAAGTCTCCGACGACTGCGCCGCTCGGGCGTCCCGGGACCGCGGCGGGTCGCGCCTCGCCGAACAGCCCTGTCGCTTTGCCCGGCAAGGCCAGGACGCGCCCGTTCTCATAGTCTGTGAGGACGAGGTCATCCACCCCGTCTCCGTCGAAGTCGCCGGCGAAGGGGTAGACGTTGGCGCGTCCCGTCCCCGCGTCCTGCGCCGCGGTCACGTCGAAGCCGCCGCCGCCGTCGCCCAACAGGGTCGTGAACCTCTGCGAAGACGAAGAGACGGCGACGACGTCCGGGTTGGCGTCGCCGTTGAAATTCCCCGCGACGAGCTGCGAGAGTTCGAACGGGACGGAGACGCTTTTCGGGTCCGCGAACGTGCCGTCGCCGTTGCTGAGGTAGACCGAGACGAAGCTCATATAGCCTTGCGGGCGGCCGACGGCCACGTCCGCCTTGCCGTCTCTGTTGAAATCGGCCGTCACCAGCCCGACGTTCGGACCGCCGAAATCGGGCACGACGTATGTCTGCCTGAACCCGCCGGACGCGTCGCCCAGATGAAACGCGACTCGGGCGTCAAGCGAGGTGAACCTCAACCTTATGCCGCGGTGCAGCACCACCATGTCGGCGACCCCGTCGGCGTTGAAGTCTCCGAGCGCGAAGTCGGACGGGAGCCCAATTGTGTCAACCCCGAGGGCGGCCTGAAAATCCCCGCCCCCCGTGTTCAGTAAGACCGAGACGACGCCCATGGAGGTGTTGTTAAAGCCGGCCGCCGCGATGTCCCGCCGCCCGTCGCCGTCGAAATCGCCGATGACGGCGGCGGTCTGTAGTTCGAAGGAGGGGTAACTCCTCCCGCGGCTGAAGCCGCCCGCGCCGTCGCCCCTGAACAGGACGGTGAGGCCGACCGAAAGGCCCGTCGCCACCACGTCCTGCCTCCCGTCCCCGTCGAGGTCGCCGACGGCGCGGACGTTGACGCCGCCGGTGATTCCGTCGTTTATGAGGGACGGCGCTGAGAAGTTGCCCGCGCCGTCGCCGAGAAGAATCACGAGGTCGTTGAGGGAGCCGAGCGCCAGGTCGGCCTTGCCGTCGCCGTTGAGGTCGCCGGCCACGGCCGACATCCCTCCGCCGTAGGAGAAGGAAGGGCCTCCGGGGAAGCCGCCGGCGCCGTCGCCCGCCAGCACCGCGACGCCCGCCGAGCCCGTGACTACGAGGTCGCGCCTGCCGTCGGAGTTAAAGTCCGCGGCGGCCGACACACGACCGACGATGAAATCCACGCCCGCGCCGTGCGTGAACGCCCCCACGCCGTCGCCGAGCAGGAGCGAAACCCTGCCCCCGTCTCTGCTGACGGCGACGTCCGCCTTGCCGTCGCCGTTGAAATCGTCGGCGACGATGGCGTCGGGTCGCGCCCCGACCGTGAAGCTGGTCGCCGCCCCGAAGACGCCGCCCGCGCCGCCGAGCAGGATGGAGACGTCGCCGCCGCTCTCGTTGACGACCGCAAGGTCGGCGCGCCCGTCGCCGTTGAAGTCGGCGGCGGCGAGCGCCGACGGGCCGAGCCCCACCCCGTATCTAACGGGCGCGCCGAACCAGCCGCCGCCTTCGTTCAGCAACACATCCACGGTGTGGCGGGAGCCGTCCGCGGTGGCGAGGTCGGTGCGCCCGTCGCCGTCGAAGTCGGCGGTGACGAGGCGCCGGTCAAAGCCCCACCCGGCCTCGAAGACGCGGGCGGTCCTGAAACCACTTGGCGAACAGTCCACGGCCGCGCTGACCGTGGATGCGTTGACGATTAAAAGGAGGGCGAAGACTCCGCATAGAAGGAGGGCGCGGGGGGGCGTTCTTCCGCCCTGCGCGCCGCCCGCGTCGGCGCCAGGGGCGGCGCGTTCGTCAGACCGTTCGTACGGATGGCCGAGGTTTGTCGCGCGGGCTTCGGGGGCGCTCTCCGCCACCAAAGTTACCCGGTCGTGTCGCTGGACGACGTGAGGCATGACTTACTCCTTGCGGCGCCGGAGCCGTGGTTGGAAGTGGCTCTGCGGATGACGACGTGGTGAGGGCGGCGCGCCGTCTTCTGGGGAACTCGCTACTGCCGGCGTAGCACGCTATAGAAACGGGGAGGCGTTGTCAACGATTTACCGCCAGACCTCTGCCGACCCGCCGCGCCCGGCGTCCCGCTCTGTCTGCAAGGCTGACCGGCTGCGTCGCAAATATTGCTTTGAGAAGTAGGGCGGGATGACATCAGGCGCGTGGCGCCGCCGCCTGAAGGGCGAGGGGTTACGCGTCGTGAACAGACCTGAAGGAAGGAGTTGGCGGAGCGTGAGGGGAAGATGGCGCCTGAAAAGTTATTTTTGAGACGACGCCGTCCCGCGCGCCGAAGCGGCTCGCGCTACACGCGCCCCGGGCCGCCCGCTCACATCACGAGGGCGCTGTCGAACTGCTCCGGCGCCTGACGCTCGGCGGCGCCGGGTTGGCTCGCCGGGGGAGCCTCTCCTGTTCCGACCAGCGCCCCGGCGCCGGCCGCGTCCACCGGCCTTGAGAACAGGTAGCCCTGCCCGTAAGGGCAGCCCATCGCCTTGAGCTGCGCCAGTTGCCCCTTCGTCTCAACCCCCTCGGCGATAACGTCCATCCCGAGGTTCGAGGCCAGCGTCAGTATCGTGTGGACTATCTCGGAGTTCTCCCCGGCGTCGCCCATCCGCGCGACGAACGAGCGGTCTATCTTGAGCGTGTTGACGGGGAAGCGGTGGAGGTAGGAGAGCGAGGAGTAGCCCGTGCCGAAGTCGTCTATCGAGAGCTGCACGCCGAGCGAGCGCAACTGCACCAGCATCGCGCTGGCCGTCTCGGCGTTCTCCATCATGATGCTCTCGGTGATTTCGAGCTTCAGGCAGCGCGGGTCGAGGTCGGTTTCGTGCAGCGTCTGCTTGACGCAGCCGATGAGGTTGGGCTGGAGAAACTGCTTGCTGGAAAGGTTCACGCTGATGGTCAGCAGCCGGTTGTCGAATGAGCGGCGCTGCCACTCGCGCATCTGCCGGCACGACTCGCGCAGCACCCACTGGCCGATCTCCACGATCATCCCTGTCTCCTCGGCGACGGGGATGAACTCGGTCGGCGGGACGAAGCCGCGCTCGGGGTGCTCCCAGCGCACGAGCGCCTCGAAGCCCGCGACCCTGTCGGCGTCGAGCGAGACGATGGGCTGGTAGTAGACCATGAACTCGCCGCGCTCGGCCGCGCGCCGCAGGTCGTTCTCCAGCCGCAGGCGCTCGACCGCGCGCGCGTGCATCACGGCGTCGAACAGCTCGTAGCGCGCCTTGCCGTTCTCCTTGGCGCGGTACATGGCGGTGTCGGCGTCGCGCAAAACGCCCTCCGGGTGCTCGTAGCCGGTCTTCGAGAGCGCGATGCCGATTGAGGCGGTCGTGAAGACCTCGTGCCCGCCGAGGCTGAAGGGCGAGGTCAATTCCTGCTGCACGCGCTTGGCCACGCGGACGGCGTCGCCCTCGTCTTCGAGCCCGTCGAGCAGGATGGCGAACTCGTCGCCGCCGAGTCGGGCGACGGTGTCGGTCGGCCGCAGGTGGCCTTCGAGCCTCCGTGCGATGGTGACGAGCAGTTGGTCGCCGGCGGCGTGGCCCAGGGAGTCGTTGATGTACTTGAAGCGGTCGAGGTCGAGGAAGATGAGCGCGAAGGAGTGGCCGGGGCGCCGCTTCGCGCGCTCGATGGCGAGGCGCAGGTGGTCCGCGAGCAGCAGCCTGTTGGGCAGCCCGGTCAGCGCGTCGTGGTAGGCGGCGTGGCGGAAGTGCTCGCGGCTCTCTTCGAGCGCGCGGTTGGCGCGTTCGAGTTCGGTGACGTGGCGCTCGGCCTGCTCGGCGCGCTCGCGCTCGGCGCGCTCGGCCTGCGCGGCCGTGGCCTTGATGTCTTCGAGGTAGCGGCTGTAGGTGAGGTAGACGACGAAGATGACGGGGACGGCCACGGCCAGCGCGTAGATGCCGGCCGTCCCGTCGAAGACCACGACGAGCCCGGCCGCCGTCCCCCCGGCCAGGTACGTGATGGATGACCAGAGGTAGTTCTTACTCCAGGTCTGCCACAGCGGGCTCCTGGTCTTGATGCCGAGCCCCACGGCCACGAGGCCCGTGTTGGTCGCGTATTGCACGAGCGCCATCGCGCCGACCGCCGCGGCGAGGGCGGCCGCGGGGCCGCGCTCCAGGCTGGAGACTTCGCCGAAGAGGAGGCGCAGGACCGACGCGGTGGCGAAGGTGGAGCAGGCCATCACGCCCGCGTTGAAGAGGATGGTGATGGGCCTTTTGCTCTTGCTCACGCGCAGGCCGGAGCAGACGCCCTCCGCCGCGGCGAGCAGCACGGCCGGCCCGCCCCCGTAGAGCAGCAGGGCCAGGAAGATGAACGTGTCGGAGACGGTCAGGTTCGTGTCGAACCGCGGAATCTGCACCGAGAGGCGCGTGCTGGCCGCGACCGTCAGGGTGGCGAGCAGCAGGAAGCGCAGGTCAATGGCGCCGGCCGGGATGGCCGAGGCCGCGCAGGCGAGCGCCGCCGCCCCGAGGAGGACGACCGCCCGCCTGTAGAGGTCGAACTGCTTCTGCCTGCCCGCTGCTGTAGGCGTGGCGCTCATGGCTTCCGCGAAGGGTCAGGAGCCCTGGAGGTAGATGGTGTCGTAGTAGCTGCTCAGCCGGTAGCCGGCTTTGGAGTAGAAGCCGAGGGTGTCGCGGACCTGCTCGTTGACGGTCAGGCAGACGGCCCCGGTGCGCGCCAGCAGCGTCCGCCCGAGCTGCGCCATGCAGCTCAGCCCGTACCCCTTGCCGCGCTCCTCCGGGTTGACGTAGACGCCTTCGAGGTAGGCGGCCTCGGGCGTCTCGGCTATCACGTCGGCCTTGAAGACGAGCCGGCCGCGCCTGGTCCAGACCCAGTACCTGCCCAGCCCGATGCGGCGCGCGGTGCGGCGGCGGAAGCCGTCGGGGTCGCGTTCGAGGGGGTTGACGCCGCTCTCCTCGAAGGCCATCGCGGCGTTGACCTCCATGATCTGCTCGATGTCGGAGGGCGCGGCGCGGCGCAGCCCCTTCACGTACCTGCTGAGCGCCGGCGGCACGCGCTGCTCAAGCAGAAGCTCGCGGCAGACGAGGCGCGGCGTGGCGCCGGTCTCGGAGTAGCGGCCCCAGAAGTATTCGACCTTCTCCTGCTCGCCGCGGACGAGGTGCGCGAGCGAGCAGCTTTGCGCGAGGCGCGCGAAGGCGGCGAGCGCCTCCTCGCTCCTCGCCTCGATGAGCGTGGCGTGGCCGACGAGCGCGACGCCTTCGAGCGCGCCGCGCGCGCCGCGGCAGGCGTAGAAGGAGCCGCGGTTGAGCGGGCTCGCCAGCCCGTTGTCGCGGAGCAGGCTCGCCATGAAGACGGTGTGGACCGGGCGCTCGGCGAGGAACGCCGTGACCTCCGCCTCAGAGCCGGCCGTCAGCAGGTGTGTGGAGAGTCCTCCGTCCACGCCCGCGGGCGCCGCCCCCCGCCCCTTCGTTCCCGCTTTCGTCGCGTCGCCGTGTGTCACGGTAATCGTTTCCTTACGGGGATGCCGGAAGGCGCCGCGCGCCGGGCGCGTTGACTTCCGCCGCCGCCCTCCGCTACTTCATGGAAGTGGTGTTGTCGCCGTTGACCATCGCGCTCTGCGCCTGGACGTAGGCGTCGCCCATCAGGATGCCGTCGCCCAAAACCACCCCGTCGCCGAGCACGACGCCGTCGCCCAGCACCACCCCGTCGCCGAGGAGGATGCCGCAGGGCATGAAGACCGCGCCCTCTCCCATCACAAAGCCATTGCTGGTCAGGATGTTGTCGCCCATCAGGATGCCGTCGCCGAGGACGACGCCGTCGCCTAAAACCACCCCGTCGCCCAAAACCACCCCGTCGCCGAGCAGGTAACCCGCGCCGTAGACCGTCTGGTACGCGGCGATGAGCCCCGTCCCCGTCGCGTAGCGCTGCTTGAGCAGGACGCCCTGCGCCCAGGGGAACTGGAAGCCCGCGATGGTCGTCAACGGCTCCGGCAGCGTCCTGGTCGTCAGGAGCGGCGCGCCCTGCCGCGCGCCCGAAGACAGGTCGGTGCGCACGAGGCCGGCCAGCCTGACCGCGCCCTCGACGTTGAGCTGGCCCGCGCCCTGCTCCAGCGTGTTGAAGCCGGCGAGCGGTTGCGCCGTGTACATGAGAATCATCTTCACCATGTTCGGCGTCAGGTTGGGGTTCGCTTGCAGCATCAGCGCCGCCGCCCCGGCCACCACGGGCGTGGCCATCGAGGTGCCCGACAGGTACATCAGCTTCCTGTTATCCGAGTCTGTGACGCCCGAGTCGAGGTGCGGGTTCTGCATGACCAGGAGGTTCCGGTTATTGCCGCCCTTGCCCTCGTCCGACTCGGCGTAGACCAGCTTGTTGCCGGGCGCGGCGAGGTCGGGCTTGACGAGGTTGTCGTAGTGGCGCTCGCCCGCGGCGTCGGTGTAGTAGCTGCGCGTCGGCCCGCGCGAGCTGTAGGTGGCGACGCCGTCGTCAGAGCGCGAGTCGGTGCCGAAGGTGTTGGTCGCCCCGACCGTGATGGCCGACGGCTCGTTGCCGGGCGAGTGTATGCGCCCGTAGAGCTTGTTGTCGGCGGCGTCCTTGCCGTTGTTGCCGGCGGCGGCGACGACGACCAGCCCCGCGTCCACCAGCCTGCGCACGGCCTTACACAGCGGGTCGTTCAGGTACGAATCCACGGCGGGCGCCCCGAGGCTCATGTTGACGACGCGAATCCTGTACTTCGTCGCGTTCGTCGGGTTGGTCGAGCTGACCGGCTTGCTCGGGTCGGCCGGGCTCAGAATCCAGTTGAGCGCGGCCAGCACGTCGGACGTGCGCCCGGCGCCGTCCGAGTCGAGCACGCGCAGGTTGATGATGTCGGCGCCGCGCGCGACGCCCTCGTAGACGCCGCCCGTGACGGTGCTCAGCCCCGCGGCCGCCGCGGCGACGTGCGTGCCGTGGCCGTAGAGGTCTTTGTCGGCGTTCGTGGCCTCAAGCGTGAAGTCCTTCTTGAACTTGATGCGGGTGCCCGAGAAATCCAGCTTCGCGGCGAAAGACTTGTGCGCCACGTCCATCCCCGAGTCGAGGACGGC
>DASVUF010000112.1:0-8699 GCA_036387195.1 Pyrinomonadaceae bacterium
GCGCGGCCGGCTCCGTCTGTCCCGCCGTGGCTACAGGCTCAGGGTCGTCTCGTCGGAGGCCATGAACCTGCGAATCTCGGCCCGCGTGACCCCCCAGCGCGCCTCGTCCGCGCCGTACTGGTTCTCGAAGAAGTCCAGCACGTCCTCCTCGTCGAAGGGGCCGAGCGAGGTCATGAAGTTTTCGTGCTCGTCCTGTATCTGGCGCCAGTCGGCGTACTGCTTCTTCGTGATGAGCATCCCTTCGGGGCGCAGGTAGACGAGGTGGACGCGCGCGCCCGCGCCGGCGGCGGCGGCGTCGGCGCGGACGACCGAGGGCGCGACGCCGGCGTCCGGGTTCGGGTTCTCGCCGTCGGTGTACTGGCGCAGCTCCGGCGTCGCCGAGAGCAGCCGCGTGCGCCAGACGAAGAGGGTCGCGGCGACGAGCGCCAGCGTGCAGGCCGCCCCGCCCTCGATGCCGTAGGCGCCGCCGCCCAACCAATGCGGGCCCGAGTCGGCGAAGCGCAGCAGCGGGTCGGGCGTAATCTTCGTGATGCCGCTCACGGGCGAGCCGAGCACCGCGCCCTGCGCCCAGTTCCAGCCCGCGTGCGCCGCGAACGGGAACCAGAGGCTGCGCGTGCGCCAGTAGGCCACGCCGAGCCACACGCCCGCCAGCGCCGTGTTGAGGAACGTGAAGCCGGGCGCGACGTTCGGGTTGGCGAGGTGTACGAGCGCGAAGGGGAGCGAGACGGGGAGGAGCGCCGCCCACACGGGCCACGAACGCAGCAGGGTCTGGAAGGGGTAGCCGCGGAAGAGCATCTCTTCGGCGGCCGCGCCGAGCATGAAGACGACGGCCGACGTGACGAGCGTCCGCGCGACCGCCGCGGCGTCCGCGCCCCCCACGAGCCGGAAGCTGTAGCCGCCCGCCGCCAGGCCGACGAGCGCCGCCAGGCAGACCGCGGCCGCGCCGACCAGCAGCCCGAACAGCGCGTCGCGCATCCAGCCGCGGTGCGGCGCCCACCCGAGCGAGCGCCACGGCAGCTCCTCCGCGAAGCGCGCGCAGCCCCACCCGACGAGCGCCGCCGGGACGAAGAGGACGATTGACTGGACGGCGAAGCCGAGCCAGCTCTCGATGAGCAGCCAGCGGTAGGTCGCGGGCGGCAACACGAGCGCCGCCGCCACGTCCACGCCGACGAAGCCGGCGCTCGTCGCCGCCATGTAGGCCACCGTGAAGGCCGCCAGCCGCCACACGCTCCGCAGCCGCCCCGCGCCGTTGTAGAAAAAGTCAGGCATGTTTGCTTGCGAGCCGAAGGGATAGGGAAGTCGCGTCAATATAACTGAAAGCGCGCGCGGAAGACGAGAGGCCGCCCATGCGGACGCGGCGGGGCGCGTGATAAACTCCCGCGCGGGCTCAAAGGGCTTATGACCGAAGCGGGGAGCGATTCGAGGGGGGAGACGGCCGCGAAGCCGCGGCGGCGCGGCGCGCCGTGGCTCTTCGGCGGGCTGGTGCTGTCGCTGCTGGCGGTGCTGCTGTCGCTCCAGCTCTTCGGGCTGTGGGAGGTCTTCACGCCCGACACGGCGCGCGACACGCTGCTCATCTACGCGCTCTCGACGCTGAACTTCGTCGCCTTCTTCATCTTCAGCTTCATCTTCATCCGCAGCCTGCTCAAGCTCCGGCGCGAGCGCCGCGCCGCGCTGCTCGGGTCGAAGATAAAGACGCGGCTCGTCGTCTACTTCATCGCCGTCAGCCTGCTCCCCATCACGGGCATGGCGCTCTTCTCCTACATGTTCTTCAACCGCTCGCTGGAGAAGTGGTTCAGCTTCTTCCCCGGCGACGTGGTGCGGCAGGCGCGGCTCGCCGAGGAGGAGGACGTGCGCCAGCAGTTGGAAGGGCTGCGCGAGACGGCGGCCGCGGCCGCCGCCGCCCTCCGCGGGACGACGCCCGAACAGGCGCGGGCCGCCGCCCCGGCCGTCACGGAAGGCGGCAAGCTGACGGCCGCCGTGGTCGTCTCGGCCGACGGCCGAGAGTCGCCGCCCGAAGGCCGAGAGTCGCCGCCCGGAGGCGCGCCGGCCGAGGGCCGCCCCGGCCTCGGCGTTAACCTGCCGGACGCGCTCCTCCCGCGGCTCTTCGCCGGCGAAGTCCTGACGGTGGAGACGGCCGACGGGCGGCCGGCGGACGTGGCGGCGGCGCCGCTCGGCGACGGCCGCTGGCTGTTGGCGTCGCGGGTGCGGCGCGGCGACGCGAGCCTGCGGCGGCTCGTGGCGAGCGCGCAGACCTTCGAGGACTTCCGGGGCAACCAACGGCGCGTGCGCGTGCTCGGCGTGACGACGCTCGGGCTCCTCACCCTGATGCTGCTGTTCGCCGCGACGTGGAGCGCCATCCACCTCGCGCGCGGCATCGGCACGCCCATCCGCGCGCTGGCCGAGGCGGCCAAAGAGGTGGCTGGCGGCAACCTCTCGCACCGCGTCGAGACCATCGCCGACGACGAGCTGGCCGTGCTCGCCTCGGCCTTCAACGACATGACGGCGCAGCTCGCCGAGAACCGCGGCCGGCTCGAAGCCAACGCCTCGGAGCTGCGCGAGAAGAACCTCGCGCTCGAAGAACGCCGCCACTACATCGAGACGGTCCTGCAAACCGTCTCGACCGGCGTCATCTCGCTCGACGAGGAGAACCGCGTGACGACCATCAACGCCGCGGCGCTCTCGATGCTCCGGCTCGAACAGCCGCCCGCGCCGTTGGCGCCGCTGGCGGGGGTCGTCAGCCCCGGCGATTTGGACGTGCTCGAACGCGTGCTGTGGCGCGCGCGCGCGCGGGGCCGCGCCGCCGAGCAGATGGAGTTGGCGCGCGTCGCGACGCCCGAGGCGCAGGGCGCTGCGGGCGCGGGCGGCGCGCCGGGCGTGGTGCCCGTCGCGCTGACGGCCACGGCGCTCGCGCCCCGCGGCGAGGGCGCGCGGCGCGGCGTCGTCCTCGTCATCGAAGACCTCTCCGAGCTGCTCGCCGCGCAGCGGGCCGCCGCCTGGAGCGAGGTGGCGCGCCGGCTCGCGCACGAGATCAAGAACCCGCTGACGCCCATCCAGCTCTCGGCCGAGCGCATCGCGCGCAACTTCCGGCGCTTCGGCGAGGCCGAGGCCGCCGCCCGCGCGGACGGGGCGCCGGCGCAGAACGGCCACGCCGCGGGCGAGCGCGAGCGCGTGGCGCGCGTCGTCGAGGAGTGCACGGCCACCATCAGCCGCGAGGTCGAGGGGCTGAAGGCGATGGTGGACGAGTTCACGCGCTTCGCGCGGCTCCCGCACGCGCGGCTCGAACCGGCCGACCTGAACGAGGTGGTCAGGCAGGCCGTCTCCCTCTACCAGGAGCGGCTCGAAGGCGTGCGGATGGACGTGCTGCTGGCGCCCTCTCTGCCGGGCGCGCTCCTCGACCCCGAGCAAATAAGGCGCGTCTTCGTCAACCTCATAGAGAACTCGGTCGAGGCGCTCTCGGACGGCGGGGGCGAGCGCCGCATCACGGTCGCCACGGGGCACGACCCCGCGCGCGGCCTGCTCATCGCCGAGGTGGCCGACACCGGCCACGGCATCGCGCGCCAGGACATCGCGCGCCTCTTCCAGCCCTACTTCTCGACGCGCGGGCGCGGGACGGGGCTCGGCCTCGCCATCGTCCACCGCATCATGGCCGAGCACGGCGGCCGCATCCGCGCCGAGTCGAACCGGCCGGGGGGGGCGCGCATGATTATCGAGCTGCCCGTGGCGGAGGACGCGCGCGCCTGACTGAGGCTTATGACGGATTCGGTTCTCATCGTTGACGACGAGCGCGGCATCCGCGAGACGCTGCGCGCCGTGCTGGAGGACGAGGGCTTCGAGTGCGAGGCCGTCGGGTCGGGCGAGGAGTGCCTGAGAGCGGTCGAGCGGCGCGCCTTCGGCTGCGTGCTGCTCGACGTGTGGCTGCCCGGCATGGACGGGCTCGAAACGCTCGGGCGGATGCGCGAGCAGGGGGCGGACCCGGCCGTCGTCATGATCTCCGGCCACGCCACCATCGAGACGGCCGTGCGCGCCACCAAGCTCGGCGCCTTCGACTTCGTCGAGAAGCCCCTCTCTATCGAGAAGACGGTGCTGACCGTGCGCAACGCGCTCCGCCAGCGCGGGCTCGAACGCGTCAACGCCGCGCTCAGCGAGGGCTTGCGCGACGAGTGGGCGATGGTCGGCGAGTCGGTCGCGCTGCGCGCGCTGCGCAAGCAGATCGGGCTGGTCGCGCCCACCGACGGGCGCGTGCTCATCTACGGCGAGTCGGGCACGGGCAAGGAGCTGGTCGCGCGCGCCATCCACGCCCGCTCGCTGCGCGCCGCCGCGCCCTTCGTCGAGCTGAACTGCTCGGCCGTCCCCGAGGAGCTGATAGAGTCGGAGCTGTTCGGCCACGCGAAGGGCGCCTTCACCGGCGCGACCGGCCCCAAGCGCGGCAAGTTCGAGGCGGCCGACGGCGCGACGCTCTTCCTCGACGAGGTGGGCGACATGAGCCCGCGCATGCAGGCCAAGGTGCTGCGCGTGCTCGAAGAGCAGCGGTTCGAGCCCGTCGGCGGCGCGGCCTCGATGCGCGTGGACGTGCGCGTGCTGGCGGCGACGAACAAGCGCCTGGAGGTCGAGATAGAGCGCGGCGCCTTCCGCGCCGACCTCCTCTTCCGCCTCAACGTCATCCCCTTCGAGGTGCCGCCGCTACGCGAACGGACGGAGGACGTCCCACTCCTCGTCGAGCACTTCAACCGCCGCTTCTCGCTCGCCTACAAGAAGGAGCCGAAGCGGTTCGAGCCCGACGCGGTCGAGGCGCTGCGCGCCTACCCCTGGCCGGGCAACGTGCGCGAGCTGCGCAACACGGTCGAGCGCGTCGTCATCATGCACACCGAGGCGCGCGTCACGGCCGCCGACCTCCCGCCGCTCGGCGGCGAGGAGCCGCCCGCCGCCCTCCCGCGCTTCTCCTCCTTCCGCGACGCCTCCGAGGCGCACCAGCGCGACTTCATCCGCGCGCGCCTCGCCGAGGCCGAGGGCAACGTCTCCCGCGCCGCCGAGCTGATGGGCATGGACCGCAGCCACCTCTACCGCCGCATGAAGGCCCTCGGCATCAAAGTCCGCGAGGAGCGCGCCCAGACCGGTTGAGCCCGCGGGGCGGGGCGCGTCCCGGGCGGCTTAAATTCCTCCCGCGCCGAGCGAAATAACAGCCTACCGCCGGGCGCCGGACGGCATCTAACACTTTCCGCCGCCGGTGGGGGCGGCGCGTTGACAGTCGTGAATAAATCCCGTATCTGTTACGCTTGATCGGGCCGGGCGGCCGGCGGCCAAAGGAATTATATGGATTACACGACCAGAGAGCTTTTAAAACGTTACGCGAAACTCGCCATCGGCCAGCCGTTCGCGCCGGTGTTGTTGAACATCCTGGTGACGAGCGTGTGCGACATGCGGTGCACGCACTGCTTCTTCACGGACGAGTTGGACGACCGGCCGCGCAAGAAGTTGCAGATGAAAACGGCCGAGATTCAGCGCGTCTCGGAGACGCTGGGCGGCAACCTCGGCGTGCTCATCCTCGCCGGCGGCGAGCCGTTCACGCGCAAGGATTTGCCCGAAATCGTCCGCGCCTTCTACGAGAACAACCGCCTGGAATCCGTCTACCTGATGTCGAACGGGCAGATACAGAAGCGCATCATCCCGGACGTCTCGCGCATCCTCGAAGAGTGCCCGAACCTCAACGTGACGGTCGCGCTCGGGCTCGACGGGCTCAAGGAGCAGCACGAGAAGATTCGGCGCAAGCCCGGCTCGTGGGACGTCGCCATTGACACGGCGCGCCAGCTCCAGGCCATCAAGCGCGAGCGCCCGCGGCTCGACATCCAGACCTGCACCTGCTTCATGCACTCGAACCAGGACACCATCTTCGACTGGTACGACTTCCTGAAGTACGAGCTGAAGCCCGACAAGGTCAACTTCAACTACATCCGCCCGCCGTCGGCCGACCCCGTCGAGCTGGACATAGACCACGAGCGCTACGCCAGGCTCGCGCGGATGATTGACGAGGACTCGCGCAACGCCGCGCTGAAGAACTCCTACGGCGGCGACGCCGGCTTCTTCAAGGCCGCGATTGACATCTACATGCACGGCCTCATAGACCGCGCGCAGCGCGAGCAGAAGGCGCAGATGACCTGCTACGCGGGCACGGCCGGCGCCGTCATCTACGACGAGGGCACTGTCTCGTCCTGCGAGAACAAGGACGCGGTCGGGAACCTGCGCGACCACGACTGGAACTTCCAGTCGCTCTGGCGCTCGGAGGCGATGAAGGCGCGGCGCAAGGAGGTGGCGGACGGCTGCTTCTGCACGCACGAGTCGAACAGCTACTACCCGTCGCTGCCCTTCAACCCGAAGCACCTCATCCAGATCAAGCGCCTGGAGCGCGAGATGAAGAAGGCGAGCAAAAAGCTCGGCCGTCAGGAAGAGCAGACCGACGGCCTCGCCGTCAAAGCCTGAAGGCGGCCGCTTTTTACCGAAACCCTATGCCCCGCGCAGGCGCCCCGAAGATACTCATCATCTCGTCCGACACGGGCGGCGGGCACAAGTCCGCCGCGGCGGCCATCGTCGCGGGCGTGCAGAAGTTCGTCGGCGGGGACTCCTACGCCGTCCGCGTCGTGCGCGCCGTCGAGGACTCGCATCACCTCTCGGCGAAGCTCGTCGCGCTCTACAACTGGGTGCTGCGCAACCGGCAGCACTGGATGAAGTACCTCTACTGGTGCGTCAACCGCTTCCGCCCCGAGACGCGCGAGTTCTTCCACCGCCGCAGCATCGGCTTCGTCCGCGACCTCTTCGAGCGCTGGTGCCCGCACGTCGTCGTCAGCGTCCACCCGCTCACGCAACACATCTTCGCCCGCGTCCTGAAGGAGCTGGGGCTGGCGGGCAAAGTCCCGCTCGTCACGGTCGTCACAGACCCCTGCTACGGCTTCTGGAAGGGCTGGGCGTGCGACGACGTGACGCTCTACCTCGTCGCCAGCGACGAGGCCAAGCAGCAGCTCGTGGACTACGGCGTCCGCCCCGAGCGCATCAAGGTCTCGGGGATGCCCGTCCACCCGAAGTTCGAGCTGCCGGACGAGCGCTCGGCGCAGGCCGCGCGGCGCGAGCTGGGGCTCGACCCGCAGAAGTTCACCGTCTTCGTCAACGCCGGCTGGGTCGGCGGCGGCAACATCCCGCAAATCTTCCGCGAGCTGGTGCACGGCGAGCTGGACGTGCAGGCCATCTTCCTCGCCGGCCGCAACGAGGAGCTGCGCACGGAGGCCGAGGCGCTCGCCGCCAACGCCAAGTTCCCCGTCAAGGTCATCGGCTACTCCGACCAGGTCGAGCGGCTGATGCAGGCCGCCAACGTCATGGTCTCGAAGCTCGGCGGCCTGACGACCTTCGAGGCGCTGGCCTGCCGCGTCCCCATCATCGCCGACGCCACGACGCCGCCCATGCCGCAGGAGTCCGGCGCGGCCACGATGCTTGCGAAGCGCGGCGCGGGCGTGCTGCTCAGGCGCGCCGGCGACGTCGTCCCGGAGGTGCGCCGCATGGTCGAGGACTCGCGCTACTACGCGTCCCTGCGCGCCGCCACCGCCGGCATGGCCTTCCCCGACTCGACGCGCCGCATCGTCGAAGAGATTGCGGCGCTCATCCCCGCGCCGCTCGCCGGCGACGACGAGCCGGGCCCGCTCGAAGCCAACGCCGCCTGAGCCCGCCCGCCCGAATTCCGACCGGACCCGCACGTAATCCGCGGCGAAGTTGACGCGCCCTCCGCCTTTAAGCTTTAATCGAACCCGCTCTGCACATCAACAAAACACGCGCGCCGCCGGCGGCGGGGGCGCGCGACCAACGTCGAACGGGAGACCTTCGCCTTGAGTCTTCTTCTGGAAGGGAAGCGTGCGTTCGTGACGGGCGGCACGCGCGGCCTCGGCGCCGCCATCTGCGAGGTCTTCGCGCGCGAGGGCGCGGACGTGGCCTTCAACTACCACTCGCGCGAAGACCTGGCCGAGGAGACGAAGGCCAAAATCGAGGCGCACGGCCGCCGCGCCTACGCCTTCAAAATCTCCGTCACCGACCGGCACGGCCTCAAGCAGTTGACGCGGGAGCTGGTGCGGGAGTGGGGCGGCCTCGACGTCCTCGTCAACAACGCCGCCATCAACCGCGGCGACAACTTCGCGACGACGACCGACCGCGCCTGGGACTTGATTATTGACACCAACGTCAACAGCCTCTTCGCCGTCACCAAGCCCGTCTACAAGCAGATGATTCGGCAGCGCAAGGGCTCGATTCTCAACATCACCTCCATCGGAGCCATCCGCGCCCTGCCGACGGCCGTCCACTACGCCACGTCGAAGGCCGCCGTCATCGGCTTCACCAAGTGTCTCGCGCGCGAGGCGGCCAACTTCGGCGTCACCGTCAACGCCATCGCCGCAGGCATCTTCGACACCGAACTGGCGCACGAGCTGCCCGAGCGTCTCATCGAGATGCACAAGTTCTGGGCGGCCGCCGGCCGCATGGGCCGCCCCGCCGAACTGGCCGAAATCGCCGCCTTCCTCACCAGCGACCGCAACAGCTTCATGAACGGCGAGGTGGTCATCGTGGACGGCGGCGCAATCACCTGAACCGCACGGGCGCGCCCGCCTCGGAAGGATGGAGGCGTGAGGCCGGGGGACGAAGGGGGAAGGCTTTTAAGCCGTCACTTCGTC
>DASVUF010000113.1:0-13244 GCA_036387195.1 Pyrinomonadaceae bacterium
CCGACACTGGTCGGCGCCCTGAGAAAGGAGCGTGCCCTGTGTCGCGGCGCCCGACGCGAGCAACGCCCCGACGACCCGTCCGAGCTGCGCCTCGTCGCAACCCAGGTAGTCCCACATCACCGCGCGCAGCCTCGCTTCATCAACCACGGGCGGCAGCGATTTGTTCAGGTAAGAGATGACGCCGTTTTCGCCGACGGCCTCCACGCGGAGCCTCCGCGCTATGAGGTTCAACTTGTCCGGGGCGACGTACTCGCGCAGGGCCCCCTCCCAACGTCCCCACTCTATCTCCTCGAACGGCTCGATGTCGGCCCTGAAGTCTTCCGCGTCCACGTCAATGTAAGAGCCGACGACCGCGAGCAGCCGCGCGCGTTCGATGATTTCGGAGCCGACGAGCCGCCTCGCGATGACGCCCATGTCGTCGAGGTTGAAGTACTCGGCGAGTTCCTGCCGCAGCTCGCCCGCCCCGCGCCGACTCCGCCGGCTCCTGCGTAGCAGCCAGTAGGCGCCGAGGTAGGGCGACAGGAACAGCAGCGCGCCGGCGGATATCACCCCGGCGCGCGCGGCCCGCCTCCGCCAGATTTCGTCGCGCGTTAAAAGGCCGCCGAGTAACGGCACGCGGCCGAGGTACTGCGACTCCAGCGCCTCCCGGCCGCGGTCGTGGACTCGCTCCAGGCCGGCGTAGGCCGCGCCGAGGATGAGGGGGGCCGTGAGCAGGACGGCCAGCGCGGCCGCGCCCGCCGCCGACCGCAGCAGGCGCCCGAGGGTCCTGCGGGCGAAGTCTTTCTTCAGGAGGTAGATGACCTCGGCCGTGAGGATGACGAGCGGGAGCCCCACGAAGAGCCCCAGGCAGGTGAGGCTGAGGCCGCCGTTAGTGTAGATGATGGGGTTCCGCCAGTAGAGCCCGACGGCGAGGGCGAGCGCCGAGACGGTCCCGAGCGTCGCCAGAAAGAATATCCACGCGCGCGGCGCGCGCCGCATAAAGAGGACGAGGCTGTAGAAGACGCGCAGCGGGTAGTCCACGCCGAAGAGGTAGAGCGGGTGCGAGCGCACCTTCGCGGCGCGCTCGGCGAAGATGCCGAGGACGCAGTTGCGCAGCACCAGCATCGAGACGGCCAGCATTTCGAGCAGGATGACGCGCGGGATGTCGCGCAGCAACTCCTCCGTGCCGACGGCGTACTGGTTCTTGAAGAAGCGCCCGAGCCTGGTCTTCGACGGCCTGGGCGGCGCGCCATCCGGCGCCTCCCTGAACCTCTCCATCACGGACTCGGCGCGGCCCGTGGCCGCCACGACCGCGACGAACGGGTCGAGGGCGCCTTCCCCCGGCTCGAACCCGAGCGGGTCTGAGCCGCCGCCGTCCTCGCCGCCGCCGCGGCCGAAGAGCCCCTTCGACCTCTTCTTCGTGAGCTGCGCACGCTCCTGCTCGGAGAGCGCCAGGCGGAACTGGTTCCACTGCGTCTGCTCGCCGAGCGCGTCAACGATGACGTTGGGCACCTCCTCGCGCAGGACTTCCAACTGCGCCGCCTCGATGAGCAGCTCCAGCTTCTCCCCGAACTCCTTCTCCTCCAGCGCGCCCCGCCGCTTGCGCTCGTCCGGCGAGAGCAGGTGGACGAGCCAGCGCCCGATGAGCTTGTGCGTCTCGGCCCCCGCCTGCGGGAACAGGCGCTCGGGCTTCATCTCCGGCCTCCACGCGGGCGAGTCGTCGTCGGCCGCCCCGCCTTCGAACAGGAAGCCGCGCACGCGCGCGCGCCAGTTCGGGTCGCGCGTGACCTCCGACAGCACCTCGCGGCTGAGCAGCGTCTCCACCAGTTGGCAGAGGCCGTCGAGCCGCCCCCAGAGGATGTCGTTCGAGCGCCACGAGCGTTTGAAGAAGCCCGCGAAGTGGTAGAGCGAGTCGCCGGAAACCTTGTCCGAGAGCCCCTTGTTGCTGAAGCCCTTGACCGCGTCGCTGGGGCTGATGCGGACCGTCTCGATGATGTCCTTCTCGTACAGGCCGGCGATGAACTCTATCGGGTAGAGGACCTCGTCCAGCGAGTCGAAGCCCTCGTAAGCCTTGAAGACGGGGTCGTCCCCGTCCACCCCGCCCCCTTCGCCGCGCAGGAACCGTTCGAGGAGGCCCCGCTCGTAGGCGTCGGTCGTCTCGAAGATGTTCGGCCGGCGGCGGGGCCGGGCCTCGCGGCCCCCGCCGGCGCCGCCGCCCGCCCGGCCGCCGCCACCCCGGGCGATATCCTTAATGATGTCGGCGGTGACGCCGGCGAGGATGCGGTCGAGCTTCGTCAGGTCCTGCTGACCGCGGGGCGGCTTGTCGGCCGGCCGCGCGGCGGCGTAGAGGTCGTCTTCGAGGAACGCGGCCAGCCTCCCGTTCTCGTGCACGAGCCTCCGCAGGTGTCTGGACATCTGCCGCCAGATTCTCTTGGCGGCGGCGGCGGCCTTCGCCTCGTCGTCGGCCGCGGCGAACATCTTCTTCCACTCGATGGGCGCCTCGTCTATCAGCCTCTCCATCCTCATGCGGATGATGTCGAGGAGCTTTATCTGAAAATTAACGTCGTGCCACAGTTGCCTGTACTGCGCGTGCTTGGGGTGCCCCTGCTGGCGCATCTGCTGTTCTATCTTGTAGGTGAGGTTGAAGAGGCGGCGCAGGCGGTAGTAGATGTCGAACTCCGTGAGGATGCCGCCCCGCGCCCCGGCCTTCTCGCCCAGTTGGTCAAACGCCTTGATGAGCAGCGCCCCGGCCCGCCGCATCTCCTTGTCGAGCAGTTCGTTCTTGCCGTTGGCGCGCAGCAGCCCGGCCACCACCCGCTCGCCGAGCGCGAGCGCGCGGGTCGGCCCGTAGAGCGTGCGCGCGGCGGCCGGCACGGCGCCCACCCGCCCTTCGCCCAGCGCCTCCGCCAGCCGCTTGTACTGGCTGAGCCGGCTGTTGTGCTGCGCCAGGAGCTTGAGGTCGTCGGAGATGCTTTCGTAGCCGGGGATGCCTATCAGCGAGGCGATGACCGCCTGTAGGAAGTTGGGCTGCGTGGCGGTCTCCAGCCGGCTCAGGTGTTCGGGGTCGGGCTCGACGTAGAAGAGCTTGCGGTCAACCCGCCGCTCGGCCAGGCGGTTGAAAATCTCCTTCAGGGCGTAGGTGAACGGCTTGTTGTCGAGCACCCCGCCGTCGAGGAACGACGCCTCCTTGTCGAGCCGGCCCCAAAGCTGTAGCAGGCGGTCTTCCGCCGTCTCGCCCTTCGAGACGAAGACGGGCGCGAAGGCCGCAGGGAAGCACGAGGTGATGCGCCCGAGCTTGGCCAGCGCGCGGTAGGTGACCTCGGCCTCGGGCTGCCCCAGGCGCCCCGCCTTCGGGCTGAAGGGCTCCTTGCGCCCGCGGCGGTGCTTGAGCAGGAAGACCGAGCGGTGGTCCTTGACGTCTATGGGGTGGCCCGCGTCGTCGAACTGCGTGGAGACAGTCCCGTCCACGTCCGTCCCCGTGACGTAGAGGTCCAGCTCGTCGAACCCCGAGTTGAGTTCGCCGTCGCCCTCGGGCGCGTAGGCGGGCATGTAGCGGAAGGCGTCTTCGAGCCGGGGCTGGTAGTAGCCCTCGCTGTTGAGCAGCGAGCTGGTCGAGTCGGGGTCGAGTTCCGGCGACCGCAGGAGGCTGCGGAAGTCGGCGTCCCTGCGCCAGAGCTGCGCCGAGGAGGCGAAGTCCGCCTCGTTGCAGAGGGCGTAGGCCAGCAGGATGCCGTTGATGCCGCCGGCGGAAGTGCCGCTGATGACGTCCACCACCACGTCGGAGTCGGTCAGGGCCTTGACGAGTTTGTAGACGCCGCCCCCGCGGACGGCGCGGAAGAACTCGCGCGCGACGCCGTTGATGTAGACGGCCAGCGAGACGCCGCCGTACATGACCAGGCCGAGCCGCACCTCGCGCGTCTTCGGCGCGCCGACGGAGGGCTCCGTAAACTGTGTGCTCATTTCAGGACTCCGCTCGCATGAGGTGTAGTGCCGTGCGCCGTGAGTCGGACGCATGGAAAAGTGGCGCGGCGGCGGCTATCTTAACCGCCGCCGCGATGTTTGACACCAAAAAAGTTGACCGCCGCCGGCCGGATTGGCCGGAGGCCCAGCAGGACAAGCTAAACGGTCGAACACCTTCCGTTATGCGACTGCGTCCGATAACCTCAAGGGTGAGCGGATGGCTTTGACTACATAATCATTAATGGACGCGCAGTTTCGCGGCATCTACTCATGGTACGGCCGCGCATAAGAACGGCATGCACCTGATCGCCGACATTTGCTACATAATTACTATTATCAGATGCGCACAATGTGGATAACTGGAGCGATTATTAGCGTTTCGGTGTAAGTGGTTTTGGTTTTGGTTTAGAACCGCTTAGCGGCTCCCCGTTGGGGGGTAGCGGAGGGGTTGCGGGGTGCAAAGGTTAGAGGGACTGCTTAGCACGTGTGATGCTTAGAGGAGCATATGAGGGCTTGGGAATGAATCCGGATTAAGTGCATGTATAGAGAGAGTCTTCAGCGTTGTTTAGGGAGTGACAGCAAAGCCGACACACTTGTTAGCACAGCCGCCCCCGAACCGGTGGCTACGCTCTTGCGCATCGCGCGGATGACCTCGCCAAAATCCTGTTTGGCGTCAGGACTGTTTAGGTCCTGATGTTTGCACAGGAATCGCGCCACTTCACATACGACTTCGGATTCGCCGAAGACGATAAGTCGCGCCTTGATGCCGTTCAAATGGCTCGACGCCGCGGCGGCGCCTTCCGCGCCGGGCGCAGGGGCTTCGGCGGAAAGCATGTGGGTTACGAAGTCCTGGTACGCCTGGGCGCGCCTGTCCGTCTTCGGCGCCCTTTTGGCCAGCCGCCGGTCTAATAGACCTTTCAGCACGGCGCCAATCACCGCGCCCACGAGAGCGCCGACAAAGCTGCTTCCTAAGAATTGGGTCAGGCTATTCATAATTCACTTTGCAAGTAGCATGACGCGGGAACTCCGGAATCACCTTCGCCTTCACACCTGCTCTCGGCAGTAGTTCACACATTACAGACAGAAGATTCTGGGTTATCGGACGCGGAATGGGGCCGGGCGCGGGCGCCGTCATGGGGATAGTACGCGAACCGCTATTCCTGTGAGGCCGCGGTTTTGTGGCGCGGCTCGCTCGCCGAGCGGGTGAGGGCGAGCGCGGCGTCGTTTAAAGTTGAAGAGGCCGCCGCCCACATGCGCGCCTGCTCTCTCCTGCGCCGCGTGTGGGCGCGCCAGCCTTCGCGCAGCGATTCGAGGCAGGTTTCGAGTGAGGCGCGGCCGGGGCCGCCGCCGTAGATCGAGGCGTCCACGACGTCCTTCGGGTTCAGTTCCCGCGGCGTCTGAAGCGCCTGACCGTCCGCGCCCAGACCTGCCAGCGCGTCGGTGAGGGACGTGCCGCCCAGCCTGACGGCTTCGCTGACGGCGCGGCCGACCGTGTGGTGCGCGGTGCGGAAGGCCATGCCGCCGTCCGCCACGAGTCGGTTGGCGAGTTCCGTGGCCGTCGTGTAGCCGGCTTCCGCGCGCCCGTTCATCGCGTCGGGCTGCGGGCGTGCGCCGGCGACGACGAGCCGCGCCAGCGTCAGCGCTTCGCTGACGGACTGCAAAGCGCCCCAGACGTGGCTGACCGCCTCGGCGCCGGCGGATATCGAGTTGGTGTAGGGCTTGGCGTGCATGGCCGTCGCCGCGCTGACGAAGGCGCCGAGGGCGGCGGCGCTGCGCCCCTGCACGTGCTCAAGGAGGTACGGGTTGCGCTTCTGCGGCATCATGGAGCTTGACCCGACAAGGCTGTCGGGCAGCGTGATGAAGCCGAACTCGGCCGTCGTCCACAGAAGCAGGTCGGCGGCGAGGCGGCTGAGCGTGACGCCTAAGACGGCCGCGCCCGACAGGAGACGCAGGACGAGGTCGCGCGAGGCGACGGCGTCAATCGAGTGCGGGACGGGGCGGCCAAAGCCGAGCAGCGCCGCCGTCCGCGCCGGCTCAATCGGGAAAGAGGTTCCGCCGGCCGCGCCAGCCCCGAGCGGGCAATCGTCCAGTCCCTGCGCGCCCGCGAAAAGACCTTCGACGTCACGGCCGAGCGCGCACGCGATGCCCGCTAAGTAGTGGCCGTAGGTGACGGGGACGGCCGCCTGGTAGTGCGTGTAGACGGGCATCACCACGTCCGCGTAGCGCCGCGCCCTCCCGACGAGCACGGCCTGCAACCTCAGCGCCTCGCGCAGCAGCGCCGCGTAAGGGGCGCGCAGGCGCAGGCGCAGGATGGTCGCGTTGAGGTCGTTGCGCGAGCGCGCCGTGTGCAGGACGCCGCCCGTCTCCGCGCCGAGTTCCGCGATGAGGAAGTCCTCATAGGCGAGGTAAATCCCGCGCGGCGCGTCGGCGGCTTGCAGCGGCGCGAAGTCGTCCGCCTCAAGGGCGGCGATGCGTTCGAGCAGGCGCGCGGCCTGTTCCCTTCCGACGACGCCGCGCTCGGCGAGCATGACGAGGTGCGCGCGGTCGAGGAGCGCGATGTAGCGCAGTTCGGACTCGACGCCGGCGGGCGTCGTCCCGCCGAAGAGTATGCGTCGGGCCGTCGGCGTCACGGCCTGTCTGATGCGTCCGGTATTTTCCACACCAACCTCCTCTGCTGGGCGGCGGCGTCAAGGGTCGCGGGGTCGCGCGGCCTTTGACTTCAGATGGCGGCCGAGAGCTTCTCGTCGCCGTCGGCGCGCGGCTCCTGCGCGGGCTCGGCGGGGGCGGACGCCGACGACGCCGCCGGAGCGTGCGGCTCCACCTGCAAACGCACGGCGCGCAGCGCGGCGTCGGCGGCCGTGCGCGCGGCGCGCGGCGTCGGGCCGCAGGCGATGACGTGCCCGATGCGGTCGCGGAAGTCGCCGCGCCGCTTCAAGGCGCCGCCGGGCTCGGCGTAGAGCTTCACCTCGCAGACGCCGGGCAGGCGCGCGGCCTTCTCCGCGCCGCACACGCCGCGCAAGATTCCCTCCTCGCCGGACAGCAGAAAGCGTATGGAGGCGAAGCGGCCGGAGGACGTTTTAAGGTCGGGCTCGCCGCCGGCCACGAGCCTGACCGTTTCCGAAACCAGGTCCACGCCCGAGGCGAGGCGCACGAGTTCGGGGATGTACCCGCCGGCCAGCCGCGGGTTCACCTCGATGATTTGAGGGCCTTCGGGCGTGAGGCGCAGTTCGACGTGCGCCGGCCCCCAGCCGAGCCCGAGCGCGAAGAGCGCCCGGCGCGCGATGCTGTGGACGGCCTCGGCGTCGGCCTGCGAAAGCTCCGCCGGGAAGTCGTGCCCGACCTCCACGAAGTCCGGGAGCGGGCCGAGGTATTTTCGCGTGACGCCGACGACCGCCATCCCGAAAGTCTCCACCGAATACTCGGGGCCTTCGGCGACCGACTCGACGAGTATGTGGCGCGGCACGGCGCGCCCGCGCTCGTCCCTGCGCCGCCCCAGAAGGCTCGCGGCGTGCGCCGCGACCTCCTCACGCGTCCGGCACAGCCTGACGCCGATGCTGCCCGTGCCGCTCGCGGCCTTGACCACGACGGGCAGCCCCAGTTCCCTCGCCCGCGCGAGGGCCGTCCTCACGGAAGTGGCGGGGCGGAAGCGCGGTATCTCGACGCCGGCCGTCTCGAGCTGCCGCCGCTGCTTCAGCTTGTCGCGGCAGTCGCGCACCGCGGCCGCCTGCGCGCCGCGCAGGCCGAGGCGCCGCGCGACGCCCGCCGCCGCCGCCACGTAGTACTCCGAACTCGAAGTCACGCCGGCCAGACGGCCGTCCGCGGCCAGCCGCCGGCAGGCGGCGACCAGCGCCGACGCGTCGCCCGTGTCAACGCTGAGCGTGTCCACGCGGTCGTCGGCCGCGTAAGGGTAGCGTGAGGGGTCTTCGCACAGGAGGACGGGGCGGAAGCCCTGCGCGGCCGCGGCGCGCGCGAACAGCCGTCCCGTCCCGCTGGTGTTGCTCTCGACGAAGGCTAACCAATCGGTCATCTCTTCTCCTACTCTCTGAAGGGGGAGCCGAGCACCTGCTCGTAGGTGCGGCGATTCCAAAGCACGCACGTCCAGTCGGCGCCGGCTTCGAGCGGGTGGTCCACGAGGCGCGGCCCCGACGGCAGTTCCGCAAGCCACGCGTCGTTGGCGCGCAGCCACGCGTCGTCGTAGACGGTGTCCTGATACCTGTAGCCCTCGTCCGGGAGGGTTACGACCACGGTCGAGCCCGGGTTGTGCTCGGCCCACCAGCGCGCCACGAGGTAAGCCGCGCCGCTCGTCGGCCCCATGTAGAGCGCGTGGCGGCGGTGCAGCTCGCGCGTCGCGTAGAAGCCCTCGGCGGCGCTCACCCAGTGAATCTCGTCGAAGGCCCTGTGGTCGAGGTTCTCCGGCATCAGGCTGTTGCCGAGCCCGCGCAGCAGCCGCTTCTTCTGGTCGGGCTGGCCGAAGAGCACGCTCCCGAGCGTGTCCACGCCGACGACCTTGAGCTTCGGGAAGAGCAGGCGCAGGAAGGAGCTGGCGCCGCACACCGACCCGCCGGAGCCGACCGTCCCGACCAGACAGTCTATCTTGCCGATGGCCTCGGCGAAGAGTTCCGCGAGCGGGCCGTAGGAGCCGGGGTTGTGCCGGTTGCTGTACTGCGCGGGCCAGAAGTGGCCGGGGTGTTGCGCGCGCAGTTCGGCCATGCGGTCGAGGCGCGCGCGCTGGTAGCCGCCCACCGGCGCCGGCTCGCGCACGATCTCGACGGTCGCGCCCAGGTCTTCGAGCCGGCGCTGGAGCGGCGGGTCAATTGCCGGGTCGCTGACGATGATGAGCCGGTAGCCGTGCAGGTTGCAGAGGATGGCGAGCGCCAGGCCGAACGTCCCGGAGGTCGTCTCTATCACGACGCTGCCCTCGCGCAGCAGCCCGTCGGCGCGCGCGCGGTCGAGGATGAACCGCGCCGGCAGGAGTTTCATCAAGAAGAAGGCCGCGCCGTAGAGGTTGTCGCCGAGCTGAATCAGCCTCGGCAGCACCACCGAATCGACCACGTTATCCGAGACCTCGCGACGTGTCACTGACATGCACTCTCTCCCTTCTCGAAAGCCCCGAAGCGCTCGGCCGTGTGGAAGAACCACGTCCGCGTGATTCCCACCTCCCCGAGCATTTTCCGGGCGTGTTGGATGCGGGCTTCCCTGAACGAATCCCCCGGGTCGAAGAGGAGCCCGACCACCGTCCCCGTGTGCGCGACCTGGAGCCCGACCGCGCCCGAGGCGTCGGCGATGTCCTTCAGCCGTTCGAAGTGGGGCTTCGGCAGGTATTGCTGGTTGAGCGCGGCGCTGGCGGTCGCGACCTGACCCAACAGCCGCGCGCTCTGTAGCTGCACGGCCCGCCGGAACAGGCCGACCAAGGGGCGAAACGCCTCTATCTCCCACGACGTGTAGCGCGCCGGCGAGAAGTCGAGCGTCGAGACGCCGTCGCCCGTCCGGTCCGTGTTGAAGCCGAGCACCTCCAGGCCGGGCAGCGGCATCCCGAAGTCTTCGATGACGGCGCCCTCGCGCTGCGCGAACAGGACGACGCCCTCCTCGAACATGATGGAGTCCGAGGCTATCTCGGCCTGCACCGCGAGCGAGGCGACGTCGTGCGGCGTCCACTTCATCCCGAAGGCGTCGGCGACGGCCCTGACCGCGGCCGTCACGTCGCAGGTCGAGGAGCCGAGCCCCCAGCCCGGAGGGATGTTGCTCCGCAGGCGCAGGACGCCCCCGAAGTGGCCCTTGCCGGCGCGCGCCAGCGCCAGCCTGACCGCCTTCAGCGTCTTGGCCCTGCCGGCCGGCTCGACCTCCAGCACGCCGGTCGTGTCGGCGCGGAAGGTGGCCTCGGACTTGAAGAGGCCGCAGGGGCATGTGACGAGCCCGCGCCGCAGGCGCTTGTCGCGCCCCTGGAACACCCCCTGAAAGAGTTCGCCGTGGTGGCCGTACGCCACGCCCAGGCCCGTCCTGAAGTGGCGCCTCTGGCCGGCGAACTCGACGCTTGCTGCAAAATTGAGGTCGGCGGCGGCGACGACATCACCTATGGTTTCTCTGTCCATAGTCTCTCCGGGTAAGTGGCTTCAAAGACTTGCGCCCGCTGTCTGTGCGAGGCGGCCTCCGTTTAGAATTGAGGCTTTTTTTTCGGGGCGTCGGCGCGCCTTCGGGCGAGACGCCGGAAAGGAGGGCGGCCGGGCGCGCGGCTCTCAGGCGCGACGAACGCGCGGGGCCGCGGCGTGCGCTCTGGTTTCTGCGTTTACGTTTTGGGGAGAAGCTTCGGGAGGCCGCGCGCGACGAACGCGCGGCCGCCTACCTGCCGACGGGCTGTTGGGGCTGACGGGCGGCCTTCACGACCTGCCCGCCCTTCATCACGAAGGCGGCGCGCTCCAGCAGGCCGAGGTCGGCGAGCGGGTCGCCTTCGACGGCGATGAGGTCGGCGTAGCGGCCCGGCTTCATCGAGCCCACCAGCTCCGACACGCCGAGCATCTCGGCGGCCGACGAGGTGGCCATGCGGATGATTTGCAGCGGCGTGAGCCCCGCCGCCGAGTAGGCGCGCAGCGTGAGCAGGCTCGCCTGCCCGCGCGTCAGGCCGGGCAGGCGGTAGTACATGTCCGAGCCGAAGGCGAGCGGCACGCCCGCCTTCGCCGCCCTGCGCAGCCGGTCGCGGTTGCCCTCGACGAGCGCGTCAATGTGCCGCTTCGCGCGCCCGCGCTGTTCGGGCTGCTCGGCGTCGGGCAGCGGGTAAGACTCGGCGGGGCCGTCGGTCGGGACGAGGAAGACGCGCTTCGCGGCCATCAGCCTGAGCACCTCGTCGCTGACGTCGTAGCCGTGCTCGATTGAGTCAACGCCCGCCTCCACCGCGAGGCGCGCCGCGCCGTCGTCGGCCGCGTGCGCCGCGACGCGCCGCCCGACCCTGTGCGCCTCCTCGACGATGGTCTTGACCTCCTCGGACGAGAGCGAGCGGTTGTCCGAGCTGACGATTATCTTGATCCACATGGCGCCGTCGTAGAGCGACTGGCGCGTGAGCCTGCGCGCCTCCTCGACGCTGTTGACGATGACGTACTCCTGCTCGACGAGTTTCTGCGCCTCGGGCGTGAGGCGGCCGAACTGCCCGCCGATGGGGGCCAGCGAGCGCGTCGCGGCGATGATGCGCGGGCCGACGACCCAGCCGGCCAGCACCGCGTCGCGCAGGGCGAGGTCGCCGGCCACCCCCGAGTTGCCGAGGTCGCGGACGGTCGTGAACCCCGCCTCCAGCATCTCGCGCCCCATCGCGGCCCCGAGCAGGACGCGCTTGGCCGTGCTCATCTGGCTGACCGTCAGGAACATGTTCGAGGCTTCGTCGCTCGCCGCGCCCTGCAGGCTGAGCAGGAGGTGCGTGTGCGTGTCTATCAGCCCGGGCAGCAGCGTCGCCGCGCCCCCGAGGTCTATCACGCGCGCGCCGGCGGGGACGGCCAGGCGCGCGCCCGCCGCCTTTATCCGGCCGTTCTCTATCAGCACCACCGCGTCGGCGACGAGGCGGCCGCTTTCTACGTCGAGCATGTGGCCGGCGCGCACGGCCGTCACCTCGGCGGGCGCGGCCGCGGACTGCGCACGCGCCGCCCCCCAGGGGCACGCGGCGAGCAGCAGCGAGAAGAAGATTTGGCGGAAGGCTTGGCGGAGGCTTTTCATAATCCCTCGACGTGCGGGGCGGCCGCCCCCGAAGAAGGCCGCGGCGGGGCCACGCCCCCCGAGTCGCGCGTGACGCGCGGGGTCGTGACGCCCCCGACCTTTTCGGCGGCGTTCGGCGGGGCAGCCCCCTGTAGATTCCGGAAGAGGTTGCGGCCGTGCGCGGCGTTTAGAAACTGCGCCGTATCAGGTAAGACATCTTGACGAAGAAGGTGCGCCCGTTGCGTCGGAAGCCCGACTCGGGCTGGTCCGTGAACGGGTTGAACCCCTTGTAGTTCAGGTCGTCGTTGTAGCCGACGTAGAAGGAGGTCCCGGGGTTCGGCGCCCAGCCGAGCAGGAACTGCCCGCGGACGTTGGCGTCGAGCGTGCTGTAGTCGAGGCGCATGCGCGCGAAGGTGAAGCGCGTGAACTGGTACGTCGAGCCAAGCGAGAAGATGTTGTCGTCGAAGGCGACGCGGCCCGTGTCGGCGCGCACCAGGCGGTCTTTCGTGTAGGTGAGGTCGGCGCGCAGCTCGTCCGTCGGCTGGTACGTCAGGCCGACGTTTGCGCGCAGCTCGCCGCCCACGCCGGGGTCGAGCGGCGCGTCCGGGTCGAGCAGCGCCGCCGGGCTGACGCGCGGGAACCTCGGCCCCGCGCCGAAGTCCAGGTCGTAGGAGTTCCAGATGTAGTTGACGGTGAAGGAGGCCGAGATGCTCTTCGACGGCGTCGAGTTGCCGTAGAAGATGAGGCTGTCCCTCTGCGTCGAACGCTCGCCGCTCTCGCCCGCGAACGCGCCCCGGCGCCGCGCCGTCCGGTTGGCGCCGAACTCCGACTCGAAGAGCCGCTCGTAGCTGCGCGTGTAGCCCCAGTTGAGCGTCGTCTGCCGCCTGAAGTTGAGCCGGAACTGGCCGGAGACGTTCGTGTTCTGCATGCGCCCCTGCCAGTCGAAGTTCGCGCCGGTGTTGAAGAAGAGCCGCCAGGACGTGAGCGCGGCCTTCGGGTCCGGCTCGGAGTTGTAACGGACGGTCAGGTCTTTGCGGTTCGTGTTGCGGCGCTGCGTGAAGCCGAGGTCGGCGCGGTAGTCGCGCGTGCGCCCGCTGCCGGCCACGTTGTAGGTCAGGTGCCGCCCGCCCTTGTCGTACGCCCAGTAGTAGGCGAAGGCGTTGCCCGTGCGGTAGACGTTGCGCCCGAGGTCCGGGTCGAAGAAGAAGCGCCGCGAGGTCGTGCCGAGCGCCTGGAAGGAGAAGACCGTCCTGGGGTCGAGGCGGAAGCGGCCGTCCACGCCGCCCAGGTGGTTGTGCTTTTCGATGAAGTTGTAAGTGGTGCCGATGAGCCCGACGCTCGACTCCCTGCCGATGTCGCGCTTCAGGCGCAGGATGCCGACGTAGGCGTTCTTATCGAGGAAGCGGAAGTTGGCCGGGTTCAGGCGCTCGTCGCCGCCGAAGTTGCCGGGCGCGTTGTCGCTCGCCACGAGCAGGCCGAAGCTGTTGCGGCCGACCTTGCCGGTCAGCTTGGCCGCGTAGTCCGGGTCAATGATGGCGCGCGTGTGGACGGGCGTCAGCGGCGTCTCGAAAATCTCCTTGCCTTCGAGGAAGAAGGGGCGCTTCTCCTCGAAGAAGATGGGGAACCGCTGG
>DASVUF010000114.1:0-13565 GCA_036387195.1 Pyrinomonadaceae bacterium
CCACCTGACGACGAACACCGCCCCGATGGTGCGCGTCGACGGGCACCTCCGCCCGGTGGAGGGGCTGCGCCCGCTGACCTCGGCCGACACCAAGTCGCTCGCCTACTCCGTGCTCACCGACGCGCAGAAGCACCGCTTCGAGGAGGCGCTGGAGTTGGACTTCTCGTTCGGCGTGCGCGGGCTCTCGCGCTTCCGCGCCAACCTCTTCAACCAGCGCGGCGCGGTCGGCGCGGTCTTCCGCGCCATCCCCTACGAGATCAAGTCGTTCGACGACCTCGGCCTGCCGCCCGTCGTCTCGCAGCTCTGCGACCGCCCGCGCGGGCTCATCCTCGTCACGGGGCCCACCGGCTCGGGCAAGTCCACGACGCTGGCCGCCATGCTCGACAAGGTCAACCGCGAGCGGCACGAGCACATCGTCACCATCGAAGACCCCATCGAGTTCCTGCACGCGCACAAGAGCTGCATCGTCAACCAGCGCGAGGTCGGGGCCGACACGCGCGGCTTCGCCGAGGCGCTCCGCACGGCGCTGCGCCAGGACCCGGACGTCGTGCTCGTCGGCGAGATGCGCGACCTGGAGACCATCGAGTCGGCGCTGCGCATCGCCGAGACGGGCCACCTGACGTTCGCCACGCTCCACACCAACTCCGCGGCCTCGACCATCAACCGCATCATCGACGTCTTCCCCTCGGCGCAGCAGGCGCAGATACGCGCGCAGCTCTCGCTCGTGCTGGAGGGCATCCTCTGCCAGTCGCTCATCCCGCGCGCGGACGGGCGCGGCCGCGCGATGGCGCTCGAAATCCTCGTCCCCAACCCGGCCATCCGCAACCTCATCCGCGAGGACAAGGTGCACCAGATTTACTCGATGATGCAGACGGGGCAGGGCAAGCACGGGATGCAGACCTTCAACCAGGCGCTCGCCACGCTCTACCACAAGCGGCTCATCTCCATCGAGACGGCGATGCAGCGCTCGTCGAACGCGGACGAGCTGCGCGAACTCATCGAGCACGGCGCGGGCGTCAACACCGGCGCCGGCGGCGCCGGCGGCGCGCAGCCCCCGCGCCCGCACGCCTCGCCTTACGCGCAGCCCCGCCCCGTCGGCGTCCGCCCGGGGGCCCGTTAAAAAAGCGCCGGGCGCCGCCGGGCGCCGGGTCAAAGACAAGACGCTCCCCGGCGCCGAGGCGCCCCGGTGCCCAGACCTCAGTCCCCAGTCTTAGGAGTTAGTCCATGCCCACTTACGTCTTCAAAGGTCGGAACCGGCTCGGCGAGGTCATCGTCGGCGAGCGGGCGGCCGACAGCCGCGACGTGCTGCGCCAACTCCTGCGGCGCGAGCAGGTCATGCTCACCTCGGTCAAGGAGAAGGGGCGCGAGGTCGCCGTGCCGAAGCTCGGCGGCGGGCGCAAGAAGGTCAAGGCCAAAGACCTCGCCATCTTCACGCGCCAGTTCTCCGTGATGATTGACGCGGGGCTCCCGCTCGTCCAGTGCCTGGACATCCTGGCGCAGCAGCAGGACAACAAGAACTTCCAGATGGTGCTGACGCAGACGCGCCAGGACGTCGAGGAGGGCTCGACGCTGGCCGCCGCCATGGCGCGCCACCCGAAGGTCTTCGACCAACTCTTCGTCAACATGATCGAGGCGGGCGAGGCCGGCGGCATCCTCGACCTCATCCTCCAGCGCCTCTCCACCTACATCGAGAAGATCGTCAAGCTCAGGCGCGACGTCATCTCGGCCATGATCTACCCGTCGGCGGTCATCGTCATCGCGATCGCGGTCGTCGCCGTCATCATGATTTTCGTCATCCCCTCGTTCCAGAACATCTTCACGGGGCTTCTGGGGCCGGGCGAGCTGCTGCCGCTACCGACGCGCATCGTCGTCGGCATCAGCGAGTTCCTCGCCGGCATCGGCGGGCTCCTCCTCCTGGGCGCGGTCGTCGGCGTGGTGATGGCGCTGCGCTTCTACTACAAGACGCCCAAGGGGCACCGGCAGATAGACTCGCTGCTCCTGAAGGTGCCCATCATCGGGAGCATCCTGCGCAAGATCGCCGTGGCGCGCTTCTCGCGCACGCTCTCGACGCTGCTCTCGTCGGGCGTGCCCATCCTCCAGTCGCTCGACATCACGGCGCGCACGGCCGGCAACATGATTCTGGAGGAGGCCATCGGCAAGGTGCGCGCGGGCGTCGAGCGCGGCGAGTCGGTGGTCGAGCCGCTCAAGGCCTCGGACGTCTTCCCCAACATGGTCTCGCAGATGATCGGCATCGGCGAGCAGACGGGCGCGCTCGACGCCATGCTCGGCAAGATCGCCGACTTCTACGAGCAGGAGGTGGACGCGGCCATCGCCTCGCTGCTGACGCTCATCGAGCCGGTCATGATCGGCTTCCTCGGCGTCACCATCGGCGGCATCGTCATCGCCATGTACCTCCCCCTCTTCTCCCTCATCGGCAAGATGGCCTCCGGCGGCCACTGACCCGCCGGCCGGTTCAGGTTTTCGGTGGAAGAGGCCCGCGAGTCGCGGGCCTTTTCTGTTGCGGGGGTTTAGTTGGGCTGGAAGACGAGGAAGTAGTCCATGCCGTCGGGTTTGACGAAGTCGTGTTGTTCGAGGAGTTTGAAGCCGGCGCGGGCGGCCTCTTGTGTGACGGAGTCGCGGGCGACGCCGTGGTCGTCGCCCTTGCCTTCGCGGTCTATGATGCCGAGGCGCGCGCCGGGGCGCATCGCGTGACGGACGCGTTCGAGCAGGGCGATCGGCTGCGCCACCTCGTGGTAGGTCTTTAAGAGGAGGACGGCGTCGAGGCCGCCGGCGGGCAGGAGGGGGTCGTCCTCTTTGCCGAGCACGGGGCGGACGTTAGGGAGCTTCTCGCGCGCGGCGCGCTCCTCGATGTGCTTCAGGTAGTCGGGGTTGATTTCCACGGCGTAGACGAGGCCGCGCGGCCCGACGCGGCGCGCCGCGCGGACGGTGAACCAGCCGGAGCCCGCCCCGATGTCCGCCACGTGCGAGCCTTCGCGGACGCCGAGAATGTCCATCACGCGGTCGAGTTGCAGGTTGCGCTCGCGGTTGGGGTCTTCAAAGATGGAGAGGTCGCCGCGGTAGGGCTCGCTCGCCGGGCGCCCCGCATCGTCGGCGCGGGACGGCGTGGGCGTCGGCGAAAGAGCGGGTGTCGGCGCGGGTCGGCCCGTCTGCGGCGCGGCGGTCGAGCAGCCGAGAGACGCGGCGAGCAGGAGCGCGCAGAGCGCGCCGCGCGGGCTTGCGTTCAGGATGCGGCGCAATGACAAATCCCCCTTGGCGTAAATCGGCGGCCCGCGCGCGGGGCCCGGCGGTTAGTCGCCGCCGTCGGCGCGAACCATGTCAATGACGATGGCGCTGGCGAGGATGAGGACGTCGTCTTCGCCGTCGGCCACTTCGACGCCGTAGGTGTCGGCCCATGCGAACCACTGCCTTGAGACGGCGGCGACGACGCGGCCGCCGCGGCTGAAGGTGAACTCCAGCTCCCAGAAGTCGCCCTCGGCGACGAGGTCGTCGGGGCCGGGAACGTCCACGGTGAAGACGTGTCTGAAGAAGGAGAACAGCTCTTTCCTGACGACGGCGAACAGCTCGCCCCGGCGGTATATCTCGTAGGTCGGGCCCCAGGAGAGGAGCTTCTGCCTGATGAAGGCCAGCTCGTTCCCGGCGGCGTCGCGGAGCGTGAGCTGGCGGCCGAAGCTGAAGGCCGCGCCCTCGACGGTGTAGGCGTCCCGCCCTTCCCCGTCCCTGATGGCGAACGCGCCGCCCAGACTGAAGAGCTTCTGTCTAAGAACGTAGCGCATAAAAGTCTCCCCCCCGTCCCCGACCATTTTGCACCGGGCGGCGCGCAGCCTCAACGCGCGCAGGGCGGGGCGCATCCGCGGCGGCCCGCCCTGCGCATAAGGCGAAGCCGCGCGCCCCGCCTTCAGGTCGTGGCGCGGGCGGAGACGTCGTAGGCTTCGAGCGAGAATTGCTGGACGCGGGCCGGCTCGGCGGAGTGGCAGGTGATGGGGTTGCTGAAGTTTGAGAGGCGGCGGCAGACGCGCGCCTCGTGGACGCGCCCCGCGCCGCGCTCGTCGAAGCGCACGCGCCAGGCGTCGGCGCCCGTCGGCGCGGCCGAGATGAAGCCGAGCGCCTCGACGCCGTCGAGCCCCGCCTCGCGGCGCACGAACCACTCGGCCGCCTGCACGAAGTGCGAGTAGCAGGCGCGGCCGCGGAAGCCTTCGGTCAGGAGGCGGCCCGCGCGGTACGCGTCGGCGGCGCGGCGTCCCGCCTCGGGCGTCGTGTGCGCGTAGAAGAGCCCGTGCGGGAAACAGACGAGGTTGCCGGCGAAGCGGTCGCCGCCGACGTGCGACGACTGCCAGACGACGTCGCCCGCGTGCGCGCGCAGCGCGTTGTAGACGGGCAGCCCGAACTTCGCGCAGCACTTGTCGCGGCGGCCGTGCGTGCAGACGAGGAACAGCGGCTCGGTCAAACGCTCGCCGCCCTGCGCGTCGGCCCCCGAGGCGACCGCGGCGAGGTCGTAGGCCAGCAGGTCGTAATACCTCTCGACCCGCAGCCGGACGGCGAAGGGCGCGCGCTCGCGGCAGCGGACGACGAAGAGGTTCATGCGCGCGTCGGCGCGGCCGCGGTCGGTCTTGACCAGGAGGACGCGCGAGTGCTTGATGCGCGCGGTCGCGTCGTTGAAGAAGGCCTTCACCTCGGGCGGGACCGCGCTCTCCTCGAAGGCGCGGCGGCCCCAGCCGTGCGGGTATTCGAGCAGCAGCCAGACCGCGCCGGTCGAGGCCGTCCCAGCCGCGACCTCGCCCGAGCGGCGTGAAAGCTCCGAGCAGAAGAAGCGCGAGGCTTCGTCCTGCGCCGCCCGACCCTCGCCGGCGTCCGTCACTCTCCCCCTCCCGCGGCGGAGAATTCCCCGCCCTCTTCGACGGCGACCAGCCCGTGCCGCGCCAACTCGGCGACGAAGACGCGCACCCTCGCCGCGTCGAGCCGGCCGCGCGCCGACTCGCACAACTCCGCGACCGTGCACGAGCGCCGCTCCTCAAGGGGCCGCAGGACCGCGAGCGCGCCCTCCGCGAAGCGCCAGCGGCGGCCGACCGAGTCGAACTCGACGACGCCCCCCGCCGGCTCCAGCTTCAGCGGGCGCGGCGCGAGCAGCGTGACGACCGCGGCCGGCGCGGGCGGCGGCGCGCACGGCGTCGCGACCCAGGGCAGCTCGACGCGCTGCCGCGGCTCGGCGCGCGCGTCCAGGTCTTCGTAGAAGCGCTCAAGTAACTGTTCGTCCCACGCGGCCAGAAGCTCTTCGCGCAGGCGCGCGGCGTGCGCGGCGCGCTCCGCGGGCGCGGCGAGCCGCGGGAGGTCGCGGCGGAAACTCTCGCTGGCGCGCATGCGCTCGCCGAGCCAGCGCAGCAGGTCGAGCCCCGTGCGGTTGTGGACGCCGACCGTCAGGTGGAGCGTCGGCTCGGCCAGCGGTTCGGCGACGTGCCACCAGCCGCGCGGGATGTAGAGGAGGTCGCCGTCTTCGAGCGTCCCCCCCCACACGGGCGCGTGCGCGGGCCGCTCCGCCCGCTCGACGTCGTTGACCAGGGGGAAGGGGCGCGTCATCCCGTAGACGCCCCAACGCTTGCGGCCGGCGACCTGTAGGATGAAGACGTCGTGGTCGTCCCAGTGCAGGTCGAAGCCGCGCGAGGTCTGCCAGCCGGCGTAGAGGTTCACCTGCACGCGCTCGCGGAAGAGGAGTTCGAGGTCTTGCGCGAGGCGCTCGACCGGCTCGGACAGCTCGTCCACGGCGTCGAGCACGAGCGTCGCGCCCTCGCGCAGCGCCCGCGAGAGGCCGGCGCTCCTGAGCCTCGGGACGCGCGTCTTCTGGCGCGCGTTGGTAGCGTGGCCCATGTAGGACGCGAGCGGCACGGGCTTGCCGTCGCGCACCAGGCGGAGGCGCGGGAAGTCTAGCCGGTGGCGGCGCAGTATCTCGCTCAGCCGCGGCCACGGCATCATGCGCGCGAAGCGCCCCGCGCGCCCGCGGACGTGCAAGACGCCCGCGCCCCAGTAGGAGTCGAGGAACTCCTCCGGGGCGCAGGGCTCAAGCATACGGGCCAGGCTGCCGAGGCCCGCGCGCCGCCTTTCGGTCGCGACGCTCATCAGGAGTCGCGCGTGTCCGCGTGGTCAATGGGGCGCGCGCGCCCCGACCCGGACGCGCCGCCCGCGTCCGAACCGTCCGCGTCAGAGCCGTCGGCGTTCTCGGGCTGGATGCCCAAAGGGTCCATCCCGTCGGCGTCGAGCCCTGTGTCGTTGCCGTCGGCGTCGTCAATGCTGGCGCCGGCGTCGCCGCCGTCGTCGCCCGCGTCCGAGCCGTCGGCGTCGCCGGCGTCCGAGCCGTCAGAGTCGCCCCCGCCCGAGTCGTCGCCGCCGATGGCGTCAGAGCCGTCCGCGTCAGAGTTGTCGTCGCCGAGGAGCCCGCCCTTGTCGCTGTCCGAGTCGCCGCCGCTCATCCTGTAGCCGGTCGCGCCCCCCACGGGGTCAACCGAGAGTAGGAGGCCCGAAGTGGACTCTTCGCGCCCCTCGCCCGCGTCGGGCTGCAAGTGGTCTGCCATGCCCTTCCTCCTTCCGAATTGTAAAAGCGGTTTGTGAGGCCACAGCTTAGTACGGACGGGCGGGCGGCGACAAGCGGCGGGGCGCGCGGGCGTGAGAAATCAGCGGGCGGCGGCGGCCGACGCGGCGGCCTTGCGCTGCGATATCTCGACGACGAGGTCGGTGATGCGCTCGACGGTGAAGGGCTTGGGGATGACCCAGTCGGCCTGCGCCGCCGACTGCTCCTCGGCCGTCACGGTGTCGCCCCAGCCGGTGATGACGGCGAGCGCCAGCCGGTCGTCCTTCTCGCGCACGGCGCGCGCCAGCTCCCAGCCGCTCATGCCGGGCAGCCCGACGTCCGTGAAGACGGCGTCGAACCCCTGCCCGTCGAAGAGCGAAAGCGCCTCGCGCCCCTCGCCCGCCAGCACGACCTCGCAGCCCTCGCGCTCGAGGATGTCGGCGAGCAGCTCGCGCACGTAGTCCTCGTCGTCCACGACGAGGATGCGCAGGGAGCCGTCGGCGCGCTCCAGCGGGAGCGGGCCCGTGTCCACAATGCGGTGCGTGTCGGACTCGCCGACGACGGGGAACCTCATGCGGAAGGTCGTCCCGCGGCCGACCTCCGACTCGACCTCGACGCGCCCCTCGTGCCGGCGGATGATGCCGTAACTGACCGACAGCCCGAGCCCCATGCCGGCCTTCCCCTTGGTCGTGAAGAACGGGTCGAAGATGCGCGAGCGCACCTCCTCGGCCATCCCGACCCCCGTGTCGGCGACGGTGAGCATCACCTCGTCGCTCGCGTCCTGCGTCGAGAGCGTGAGCGTCCCGCCGTCGGGCATCGCGTCCACGGCGTTGAAGACCATGTTGACCAGGACTTCGCGCAGCTCGCCGGCGTCGCCCATGATGACCGCGTTCGAGCCTATCTGGCGGACGAGCCTGATGTGGACGTTCGCCGCCTCGGCGTGGTCCTTCCAGCGGGGCCGCGTAATCTCCGCGACTTCGAGCATCAGCTGGTCAACGTCAATGCGGACGAAGTCCTGGTCGCGGCGCTGGCGCGCGAAGTCCTGAATGCGCTTGACGGTCTTGGCCCCGTCCTCGGCCGTCTGGATGATGATGCGCAGGCCGCGCCGCACGTCCTTCATGTCGGTGGCGTCCAGCAGGAGCTGCGCGCGCGCCAGGATGCCGGTCAGAGTGTTGTTGAAGTTGTGCGCCACGCCCGACGCCAGCTCGCCTAAGGCCGACAGCTTCTCCATCTGCGCGTAGTGCTCGCGCATCCTGTCGCGCTCGGCCTGCTTGGCCTGCGCGGCCGAAGTCTCGATGTTCGTGAGGTACGTGCGGTACGTCATGTAGACGATGGCGATGATGGGCGTCGCCAGCAGCACGTAGTAGTAGCCGAAGACGGCGATGAGGCGCGAGACGAGCCCCGCGGTCGAGGCCCCGGCCAGGTGCGTGATGGAAGACCAGAGGTAGTACTGCCGCCAGACCTGCGCCACGCCCTGCCCGCGCTTGAGCGCCGTGAAGCCCGAGGCCAGCAGCGAGTTCATCGTGTACTGGACGAGCGCCATCACGCAGACGGCCGCGACGAGCTTGCCCAGGTCCTCCACGCGCGGCAGCTCGGTCACCGGCCCGAAGGCCTTCGTCAACGCCACCGCCGTCAGCAGCGTCGCGATCGCCATGATCGAGCCGTTGAAGGCCAGCGTCTTCGGCTTCCTGTAGGGCAGCGACGAGTACGCGCCCTCGGCGGCCGCGACGAGGACCGCCGGCGGCCCGCCGTAGAGCAGCATCACCATGAAGATGAAGGTGTCCGAGATGGTGATGTGGCCGGTCGCGTTCGGGATGCTGATTGACAGCCGCCCGCTGAGGAACACTATCAGCAGCCCCAGCAGCGCGAACGTGAAGTTAAGCGCCGAGGCCGGCATGTGGTACGCCGAGTAGGCGACGCACGCGACCCCGACCACGATGACCGACCAGACGTAATAATCTAGAAGACGCTCTTTCTTCATGCTTGCAACCGCGGGTCTGCGGAGTGGGGCGGCCCGCCGAGCCGCCGGCGCTCCGCCGGCTCGGCGCCGTAGGCGGAGGCGGGTGAGGAGGACGAAGCCTTCACCATCATAATCCCAAATCCGCCCGGAATGATAGCGCGTCAACAAAGAAAGGGGCAGCCACCGAGTAGCTGCCCCTTTCTTTGTTAGCCCGTGCGCGCGTCCCTCCCGCGCGCTTCCCGCCTCAGCGAGAGCAGGGGGCCGTCACGTAAGCGCCGACGACCCGCAGGTTCTTGCCCTTGATGACGCCGTTCGAGACCTTGACGTTCTCGCCCTCGACGACGCCGCCGAAAATCTGAACCTGGCTGGCGATGTAGAGGTCGCCGCTCGGGTAAGCGCCGCTGGCGGACGGCGCGTCGCCGCTCGGGTAAGCCCCCATGGGAGTCGGGACGTCGCCGCTCGGGTAAGCGCCCAGAGGGGTCGGGGCGTCGCCGCTCGGGTAGGCGCCTGAAACCGACGGGGCGTCACCGCTCGGGTAGGCGCCGCTGACCGACGGGGCGTCGCCGCTGGGGTAAGCGCCGCTGACCGAGGGAGCGTCGCCACTGGGGTAGGCGCCCATGGCGGACGGGGCGTCGCCGCTCGGGTAGGCCCCCATGACGGACGGCGCGTCGCCGCTCGGGTAAGCGCCCATGGCGGACGGCGCGTCGCCACTCGGGTAGGCTCCCAAGATGTACACGCCATCGCCGGCCGGGGTGATGCCGCATGGCGATTCGACGAGGCTGTCGCTGAACTGGACGTCGCGCCCGAAGAGGGCGTCGGTGACGACGCCGTTGACGACGACGCCCCTGGCCGAGATGAGGCGGCCGGCCAGGACTCCGTTGCGCGCCGCGCGCGCCGAGTCCGACTTAGCCCCGGCGGCGGGAACCAAGCGATTATTTGTCACACCCGCGACGAGAATGCCGACGACGAGCGTGAGTGTGAGGGAGAAAGTTGTGATTGGGGAGAGATGCGCTCTTTTCACTGTAACCTCCAAGTGTACTGAAGAATAGGCCGGAGCCTAGGCCCTACTGGTGCCTGCACGTTTTCGCGGATGGGCCCTGCCTTCGACTTTCAGTTTATGCAGCGAATTTTTCAGAGGAAAATTCGGAAGACAGGTGACTAAGGCTACTACCTGCGGGTAAGAAGCTTTAGTCCGCGCGCAGAGTAACCGAAATGTGCATACAGTGTCAACCCCTTTATTTTCAAGGGTTTATTAAACCAGGTTTAAATATTGCAAATTCTATTGCATTTTGTCACTATCGCGTCACAGGACATCAAAAACTGCCGGAAAAATTGTGCCCGATGTCGTTAAACAGACGCACGGGACAAAAGCTCAGGGCGGCGCGGCTTTTATGCTAGGCTTAGGCCCCATGAGGGCGCGTGAAGGGAGTGCGGGGGGCGGCGCAGGCGCCGCGGCGGGGCCGCAGAGCACTTGGGTCTGGCTGCTGATCGCGGGGCGGATGGCCGTGGCGGGGCTGCTTTTCGGCGTCAGCGTGCTCTGGACGGGCGGGCTCGCGCCGGGGGCGCAGGAGTCGCGCAGGGTCGGAAGCGCGCTCCCCTTCGCGTCCGTCGTGCTGGCGCTGACGGCCGTTTACGCGCTGGCGCTGCGGTTCACGAAAATCCCGCTGCGGACGCAGGCCGCGACGCAGTTCGCGTTCGACGCGCTGCTGGTGACGTGGCTCGTCTGGGTGACGGGCAGCCTCTACTCGCCCTACACGGCGCTCTACATCCTCATCATCTCGGCGGCGAGCATCTTCCTCGGGGCGCGCGGCGCGCTGGTGACGGCGGTCGGGTGCGCCGCCTGTTACACGGCGACGATGCTGGGGACGGCGGCCGGGTGGCCGGGCGTCGTCGAGCGCGGCCTGACGACGGAGGCGCTGGCGAAGGCCGCCGAGGTGGTGGGGCTGAACGTCGTGGCCTTCCTCGTCGTCGGGCTGCTGGCGGCGTGGCTCGCGGGGCGGCAGACGCTCTCCGAGGTTCAGATGCGCGAGGCGACGCACGCGCTCACCTCGCTGCGCGCGCTGCACGAGCGCATCGTCGAGTCCATCCGCTCGGGCGTGATTACGACCGACCTCGAACGGCGCGTCTACACGGTGAACCGCGCGGCCGAGGAGATGACCGGCTACGAGGCGGCCGACCTGCGCGGGCAGGACGTGTCCATCCTGTTCGGGGATTTGCGCGCGCGCATCGAGGAGTCGCTGGCCGCGGCCGCCGCCGGCCACGCCAGCCCGCGCTACGAGTCGGAATGCCTGACGCCCGAGGGCTTCCTCGTCAAGCTCGGCTACAACATCTCGCCGCTCTTCTCCGAGGCCGGCGAGACGACCGGGCTCGTCATCACCTTCCAGGACTTGACCGACATCCGCGCGATGGAGGAGACGTCGCGGCGGCAGGAGCGTCTGTCGGCGGTCGGCCGCGTCGCCGCGGGCATCGCGCACGAGATACGCAACCCGCTGGCGGCGATGCGCGGCTCGATACAGGTCCTGCGCTCGGAGCTTGAGGCCGACGCGCCGCAGCGCGAGCTGATGGACATCGTCCTCAGCGAGTCCGACCGGCTGAACCGCATCATCACCGACTTTTTGACCTACGCGCGGCCGCGCAAGTTCGCGCTCGCCGAGACAGATTTGCGCGAGCCGCTGCGCGAGACCTTCGCGCTGCTGCGCCACAGCCCCGAGCTGCTCGACGGCCACCGCCTCGAAGAGGAGCTGCCCGAAGAGCCCCTGGTGGCGATGGCCGATGTCGAGGGCGTCCGCCAGGTCTTCTGGAACCTCGCGCGCAACGCCCTGAAGGCGATGCCCGATGGCGGCGTGCTGCGCGCCGAGATGGCGCGCGCCGCCGGCAGCCGCAGCGTCCGCATCACCTTCAAAGACACGGGGCGCGGCATGTCGCCCGCGCAGGTCGAGCGGCTGTTCGAGCCCTTCTCCTCCTCGACGACCGGCGGGACGGGGCTCGGCCTCTCCATCGTCTACCAGATAATCCGCGACCACGGTGGTACAATCAACGTCCGCAGCCGCGAGGGGCACGGGACGACCATCACCATCGAGCTGCCTGCCAAACAGAACTGATTTTTAGAGACTATGGCGAATCTGCTGATAGTTGACGACGAGCCGGGGATGCGGCAACTGCTGTCGCACGTCTTCGGGCGCGCGGGGCACGCGGTGCGCACGGCCGAGCACGGGGCGAAGGCGCTGGAGCTGCTGCGCCAGGAGCCGGCCGACCTCATCGTCTCGGACGTGAAGATGCCCGACATGAACGGCATCGAGCTGCTGCGCCGGCTGCGCGAGCTGCTGCCGGAGGCGGCCGTCGTGCTGATGACCGCCTTCGCCACCGTCGAGACGGCGCGCGAGGCGTTCAAGCTCGGCGCCGACGACTTCATCCAGAAGCCCTTCGACGTGGACGAGCTGAAGCTCATCGTCGAGAAGGCCCTCGAACGCCTCCGGCTCCTCAGGGAGAACTCGGCCTTCCGCCGCGCGCAGCGCGAGCGCGGCCGGCTCGACCAGATCATCGGCCACTCGCAGCGGATGCAGGCCGTCTACCAGATGATAGAGACGGTGGCGCAGGTGCAGTCCACCATCCTCATCACGGGCGAGTCGGGCACCGGCAAGGAGATGGTCGCCCGCGCCATCCACAACCTCAGCCCGCGCGCCGACAAGCCCTTCATGCCCATCAACTGCGGCGCGTTCACCGAGACGCTGCTGGAGTCGGAGCTGTTCGGCTACACGCGCGGCGCCTTCACCGGCGCGACCGCCAACCGCAAGGGGCTCTTCGAGGCGGCCGACAAGGGCACCATCTTCCTCGACGAGGTCGGCGAGATGTCGCCGACGATGCAGGTCAAGCTGCTGCGCGTCCTCCAGGAGCGCAAGGTGCGCCCCGTCGGCGCGCACGAGGAGACGGCCGTGGACACGCGCGTCATCGCCGCCACCAACCGCGACCTCGCCTCCATGGTCAAGCAGGGCTCCTTCCGCGAAGACCTCTTCTACCGCATCTCGGTCATCCCCATCGAGCTGCCGCCCTTGCGCGAGCGGCGCGAGGACATCCCCGAGCTGGTCGAGCACTTCGTCGAGAAGTTCTGCCGCCAGACGGGGCGGAGCCTGCGCGTCTCCGAGCGCGTCAGGGAGCTGCTCGAAGCCTACGCCTGGCACGGCAACGTGCGCGAGCTGGAGCACACCATCGAGCGCGCCGTCGCGCTCGAGCGCACCGACACCATCCAGCCCGAGTCGCTCCCGCAGTCCGTGACCAGCTACAACCCGGCGCGCGTCACGCCGTCCGAGACGGGGCTGCCCGAGGAGGGGCTCAACCTCGTCGCGCACCTCGAACACCTGGAGAAGTCGTACCTGCTCGAAGCGTTGCGCCGCACGGGCGGCAACCAGACGCGCGCCGCCGAGATACTCCACCTCTCCGTCCGGTCGCTGCGCCACCTCCTCGACAAGCACGGCATCCGCAGCATGACCGCGCAGCTCCGCTCAGACGCCGCCGGCCGCGGCGCCGCCGAGGGCTGAAGGCCCCGTTTTCCGGAAGCCTTTCGCACCCCTTTTTTCGGAAGTCTTCCGCGCGCCTTCCAGGATTTCCTCACACGCCTTTCCCGCCCGAGGGGCGAGCCGGCGCGCTGTCAATTTACGGCAGCGCGCGGCTGACGAAATTTGTTACACGCCCGCGCCCCGTCACCCCTCGCCCGCCCCTTCGACCCGCCCCGCTTGCAAAATATCGTGCGAATCCGGCCGCTTTCGCGCCCGCCCGCGTTGGCACGGCGCTTGTTTTACTCACGGCCGACCGAAAGTCGCGCGACCGGCGCGTAGCCTGAAACGATGGCCGACGGCGCGAGATTGGAAACTTCACTCAACCATTTTCTCCGAAGGAGCACCGTTACCAAGATGCAAACGAAAAAAGGCCAGAAGGGCTTCTCGCTCATCGAACTGCTGATCGTCGTCGCGATCATCGGCATCATCGCCGCCATCGCCATCCCCAACCTGCTCGCCTCGCGCCGCGCCGCCA